>NZ_JBFHGD010000142.1:0-8583 GCF_041583255.1 Trichloromonas sp.
CCACTTGAGGGATTCCTGGTAGGCGGCCGGGACAAAGTTGTCATCCGCGTTCTCGCGAAACAGAACTTTCAGGCGATCCTGAATTTCTCCCGTGGAGACCTTGCGAACCGCCGCCACGTCGCGCTGATGGTCATCGCCATTGCGCTTTCTGGCCATCTGCCCGAGCAGGGTCATGATCGCCTGGGGGACCACAACCTGGTGATTTTCGACCTGGGTGAAGACATCGAGCAGGGTTTCATGCTGCAGGTTGGAAAGAATCTCCTCGACCAGGTCACTGCGGGAGGCCAGCGAGCGGAACGCGCTGTTGAGAAACTGCTTGCGCACCTCCGGGCTGAGCTTATCGATGAAAAGACCCAGCTTTCCCAGGGTTTCCTTGCGCAGTTCGCTTTCGGTCTGCTCGCTGTTTATCCGCTTCATGAATGAGACGATTTTCGCCTCGTAGCTGGCCTGTTGCCCGGTCTCGTCATCCAGGTCCTGGTCTCGACGACGATTCAGCGCTTCGGCGAGGACCTGGGGATCGAGGGAATCCAGGCCGGCCACTTCGCTGCCCGAAATATCCAGGGTGCCGTCGAGCAGGCCGCCGACGAAATCCTCCCACAGCCCGATCTCCGGCTCGCTCGAAGGGGCGCCGGCAGGAGACTTAATCCGTGCCATCTCGGTGGCGTGAAAGGCAGCGTAATCGATCCCCGTCGCCTCGATGCCGCGAACGCTGGCCCGGGCGAGAATAGCGGGAATCCCCCCCTGCTCATGGATCTCCTCGCGCTTGCCGCCGAGAGCCTTGCAGAAGAGGACGATCTCCGGCAGGCAAACCTGCCGATTGAACGCCAGGGAAGCAACCCCCGAATCGAACAGGCCGTTGGCCAGGTCCTTGAAAACCGCGTTGCCGCGCTCCAGGGCGTCACCGCCCATCAAAATGACGTTGCGGGCGATGCCGAGGGTGATCCGGTCGGTCATCTGGAAGAGCTGCTGCAGGTGATTCTGTAGCTGAGCGGAAGAATTTTCGATGATGGGGTGATTCGGCGGGTAGGAAGCGACTTGATGGCGGGTGATGTTCAGGGTGTAGAGCACCTTGAACAGAACCTTGGTGTCGAGTTCATGAATTTCGGTGTCAGCAGAACTGCTCGGCAAGACATGCCCTCCCCATATAAAACAAATTCTCCGATGAGACGTACGCCAATCTGAATCGGAGAATAATAGACGTAGCCAGGATAACATTTTTCAGAAATTATGCATTAGATTCTTCTTTTGGTGAAGGGAAAACAGTGCCCGCATTATCCGGCAAACTTGCGGTGAATGTTTCCTGGTTTATAATTGCACGATGATGAAAAGTTGGGAACGCCCCTCAAACCTGTTGCAATGGAGGATTGATGAAACTGCTGTGCTGCATATTCCTGACCGGGATCACCCTTATCCTGACTGCGGGGTGCGACAATAACAACGAAGCGTCCAAGGGCGCTCCTGGGGTCAACCTGGCCCAAGGTGAAAAGGTCTACAGCGAGCGCTGCGCCGCCTGCCACGACCGGGGCCTGGCCGGCGCCCCGCAGACCGGCAACCGGGGCGAGTGGACCAGTGCCATCGCCCAGGGGATCGACCTGATGGTGGCGCACTCGATCAACGGCTACCAGGGGCAGCGCGGTTTCATGCCCGCCCGGGGCGGCCACGCCGACCTCTCCGACAGCGACGTCACCGCCGCTGTCCATTACATGGTGCAAAAAAGCAGGTAAAACCAACGGAAGGAGCATTGACGTGAACAAAACTACGACCCTCACCATCCAAGGCCTGGCCTGTGCCCTCACCCTCGTTCTGGCTCTGTCCGGCTCGGCCCTCGCCGACAAAGGGGGCAGCGGCGGAATGTCCGGTTCCCCCATGTCCGGCAAGGGGATGAGCCACAGTATGGAAAGCCAGCAGAAGAAATCGGTTGAAAATCTCAACCGCGAGCGGATGGAGCAGGAGCACCAGATACGCGAACAGGGGCATTCCGCCGAAGACAAGATGCGTGAGATGAAAGAGAAAGAAGAAAAGTACCGCGAAGGGTACGAAACCGAAGAACGCAAATCGCACGAGGGCGACGACGACAAGCTCAAAGGGCTGGAAAAACAGCAGGAAAAGAAGCTGGAGCAGGAGCGGAAAGAGCTCGGCAAAGGCTCGGAGCAGGGGCAGGCCCAACGTCAGGAACACAGCCGCAAGTGGTGGAAGTTCTGGGAATAATCACTGCAAACCGCAAACAGAAGCCGGCGCACGCGCCGGCTTTTTTATTGCAGGCGGCATACATTTTTCATTTACCTAAGTAGGTAAGTATGTCATCATCCGGGCTGATATTTCACCCAGCGAGGCCCGTAGATGAACACAGAAAACAGCGACAACCAGATGGCCCTGTTCGGCCTGCCGGAGCCGGCCAAACCCGCCCCGGAAAAGTCCAAAAGCAAAAAAAGGCCGCAGCCGAAACCGGCCGCCGCGCCATCCAAACCTGCCCCATCGCCCGCCAGGAAAAAGGCCACGGCCAAAAAAGCCGCCGCCCCTGCCCCACCCCGCCGCGGCTCCGGCCTCGTCCCCGAGGGAGACATCCGCCTCACCGCCAACATCCGCGAAGACCTGCACCTGCGCCTGAAAATCGCCGCCGCCCGGCAGCGCACCACCATCGGCGAAATCATCGAAGAGCTGGTGGAGAAGTACGTCTAAGCTGGGCCGGGGAAACCTTCTTTTTTTGCTCAACGCTGCAAATAACTGTCAATTTCCGCGAACCACGCAGCGTCCTTTTGCGCCACACCGCAAGCCGCGAATTCTTCCCGCCACCCCGCAACGGCCGAGAATACGTGCTCGACAATGGTGCCAGCCCCGGGGATGCCCCACGCTCTTCCGAGCTTTTCCAGGTTGGATCGTCCCGGGTAAACTGGATCGAGGTCGAAAAAAAGCACATGTTCTCCCCGCTGCCCGATATCGGGCACAAGGTCAAAGGCGGGAGACAAACGCCAACCCTTGTCGCTGTCACAGACCATCCAGAAATTTTTCAGATGATCATCCGTGTTGTGCACCACGGCGTTAAATACCATCTGCCTGAACAAACGCTCCGAGTCTTCCTGCGGATCAGCGCTGACCTTACGCACTACATTCAGCATGTCCCCATACCGGCAGTGGTAGTACCCGGAAACGTTCAGCAAGGTCTGCAGACTGATCATGTGACGCCGCCCGGATGGAGACAGGTCGAAACGCCTGACCAGCAGTACGGGCCTGGAGCCAAATTCCACCAGGCGGGTCGGCGGGACAACCAGGCCAGCCCTTGCAGCCAGATTCATAGTGGCGGCTTCAATACGGACGACATCGACATTGTCTTTAATACTTGGGAACTTGGCAAGGCAATGCTCATCCGCGGCCGCATCGAAAACCAGGGCCTTGGGGCGTGCGCCCCCCGGTGAACTTCCCGCCCCGAGCAGCAGGTTGATATCAGCATCCGTATTCTCTCCGCGCTCGAACGCTTGAGCGGCCAACACCAGCCGATCGAGGTGGACAACGGAAAGTTCAGCAGAGGGCGAACCAGGGGCGCCCTGCTGAGTATAAGAGAGAGCACCCAGTCCAGAAGCACCCAGCGCCAGAAGCAAGGTCGGCAGGTTCTGCTGATGCAACGGCAAGCGGTGCCTGCGAACCAGCAAGCGTCGTCCCCAGTCATCGGGCAGGCTGTCTTCAAAGACCCCGAAAACCCCGGGATGCTCTACGGCAAAGTCCCCTTCGCGCAACGGCAGCGAGACAGGGTCCAGGGCAAAAGCATCGGATCGCCGCAGGTAGTCGGGCGCATAGCGAAACGCACCACGGTTGCGGCGGCCAGAGACGATTTCGCAGACCATTTCTCCAGCCCGAACGTCAACAGCATCTAGATTGATCCAGACCTCGATGCGATAAATCATTTATTTTCCTTGCGAGAAGCGCGCTGACGCCTGGGGCTTTGCGACTGATCATACTTGGCGAAAAGGTCTTCCGTCGGTGCCAGCAAGAAGTCAAGGTCCCCGGCATGATCCAGGATGTCCAGGGCCACAGCCCATTGGCCAATCTGGACCCTGGGGTCACCATTCTCCATCTTGTAATAGGTCGGAATACTCACACCGATCCGGGAGGCGAACACCTGCTGCGTCTCGTTACGCCGCAACCGCTCTTCACGCAGCCGTTCTCCCAGAGCCTTCAAACTGTCTGCCGTCTTTCCAGAAAGAATCATATCTCACAATAACAATAAGGGTTCTTTGTATTATCAACACATTTCCACCTTAATGCAAATTATTTTTTGTCTTAATGGATCTTGAGCACCGCGCCGGGTCAAACACAACAGGGAATCCGGTGCGGGGACAAACCAGTAACGCAGATTGACCACCATCGGCGAAATCATCGAAGAGCTGGTAGAGAAGTACGTCTAAGCCGGGTTTGGCAACCGGGTCGATTTGGTACCTTGCCAGCCCCCTGACCGGTGATATCATTTAAGTGTAAGAAGGGGCTAATCAACTCTGGCGCAGAGCCGGGATATATACATAGGAAAACCATGAACCGCATCTGAACCAGCTCCCGGAGAAAGAGAGGTTTCATGGGAAAGCCATCTACCTGAAATCAGACTACGCAGAGGATATCCCGATCAGCGAGACGCTGGCACGGCGAATAGCTCATCATATCGCCCTCGCCGTTAGAGCGATCACCAGCGGCGCCTGCAAGACCATCGTCTGGACCATCCTGTCGCTGCTCGCCCTGCTGGTCACCTGGCCGGCCCTGATCTACCTGGTCGCCCGCATCCTGATCGGGTCCTGACCGCAACCAGGATCGCAAAGCTGCCCCTAACCCATGCCAGAGAGTTTGCCATAAGCCGGGATCAAGCCCCGGCCTTTTTAATGCCAGGCTTCCTCGTTAAAACGATACCGGCGCATCCGCCCCGCCCTGAGCCAGCCCTCGCCACTCCAAACGCCCCCCTGACCAAAAGGTTAAATGGTCTGATCATCTTACCTACCATTTCTCACAAATTATCCCCGACCGTTTATTTTTCAATCGACAGGCGACCATTAATTAGGTATTGTCCCCTCTCTGTATATAATTACCAAATGCTGTTTGTTTTATTTTAGCCCCCCAAACCGGACGCTTGCACCATTTCAAGTTGCTTAAAAACGGCTTGGTAATTCGAACAAGAGATAACTTTCTATCGACAAGGGTGCGATTTTAATACAACAAGAACGCATTCGTTAACGGATCGGACAGCCCTCCGTCGCGGAACGAGGATGCGAACCGGCACCCCACAGGGGGCCGGCTGCAACCCCTCCGGGGACCGTGCAAGGCAGAGGCTTCGAGTGGGAATCACTATTCTTCTGGAGGAGAAACACGCATGAGTCAAAGCAAAGTACCAGGTCAGGCCTGGGTCACCGTCTTCGCCGGTACGGCCATCAATCTTTGCCTGGGCATCCTGTACGCCTGGAGCGTCTGGAAAAAAGCCCTGGTCAACCCCGAACTGGCCGGTGAGGTGATGACCGGGATCGACGCCGGCTGGACCTACCTGACCAACTCCCAGGCGGCCACCCCCTTTTCGCTCTGCATCATCATGTTCATGCTCTGCATGGTTCCCGGCGGCAAGATCCAGGACAAACTCGGGCCCAAGGCTTGCGCCACCATCGGCGGGCTCTGCCTGGCCGCCGGCTGCATCATCGCCGGCCTGATGAAGAGCTACACCGGCCTGATCATCGGCTTCGGCATCATGGGCGGCATCGGCATGGGCATCGGCTACGCCGCCCCCACCCCCGCCGCCCTCAAGTGGTTCGGCCCTCACCGCCGCGGCCTCATCGCCGGCCTGGTGGTCAGCGGCTACGGCGGCGCGGCGCTCTACATCAGCCCGCTGGCCCGCTACCTGATCGAAGGGTACGGCATCACCGGCAGCTTCATCGCCCTGGGGGTCATCTTCGCCCTGGTGGTCATCGTTGCAGGGCAGCTGCTCAACACCCCGCCGGCCGGCTACCAGCCCCCCGCCCCCCCGGTCGAGGCCAGCGCCGCAACCGCAATCGCCACCAAGGTCGACTGGGAGCCTTCGCAGATCGTCAAGACCAAGGCCTTCTTTTCCCTGGTGATCATGTTCGTGCTCGCCACCCAGTCGGGCCTGCTGATCATCGGCAACGCTGCCGGCCTGCTCAGCAAAGCCGGAAGCGCGGTCCCCTTCCTGGTGGCCAACGCCTGGATCCTCGCCGCTTACGGCGGCATCACCAACGCCGTGGGCCGCGTCGGCACCGGCGTCTACTCCGACCGCATCGGCCGCACCCGGGCCTACGCCATCAATTGCGGCGTCGCGGCGCTGTGCATGTTCTCACTGCCGATGATCATCGCCTCCGAGAACATCCTGCTGCTCTTCATCGCCACCGGTATCGGCTACTGGCAGTACGGCGGGCTGCTCTCCCTCATGCCTTCCTTCGTGGCCGACTTTTTCGGCGGCAAGAACCTCGGCATGAACTACGGCCTGGTCTTTATCGGCTGGGGTCTCGGCGCCTTCATGCCGAAGCTCGGCGGCATCATCCAGGACGCCACCGGCAGCCTCGACCTGGCCTTCTACATCTCGGGCAGCCTGCTGCTCGCCTCGGTGGCCATCGCCCTGCTCACCCGGCGCCCCGACGACAGTCACCTGCTCGCCGATGCGCCGACCGCAAAAAGCGAGGCCACGGCAGACGGGCTCGAAGAGCGCAAAGCCGCCTGAGCAGCGGCGCCAGGCGCCTGAGGTCGCATCAGCAAGCGCGGGCAACCAAGAAAATGGGATGCAAGACCAAAAAGGGCGGCCAATCGGCCGCCCTTTTTATATCCTGAGGCAATCTGTTAATCCTTTTCGGTGCAACTTCAGAGGGTCGCCCTGATCCGACCCCGAAGACCGGGGGCAAAATTACAGGGTGACCTTGACCGCGGCCGAGGCGCGGACCGCCTTCTGACGGGCCGTCTCGATACTTTCACCGCGGGCGACCACAACGCCCATGCGCCGCTGTCCCTTGATAAAAGGCTTTCCGAACAGGCGAAGGTCGGTGTCGGGCTCGGCCAAAACATCCTCGAGACCGGCAAAGGAAGGCTGCTGAGATTCCCCTTCCACCAGGATGACGCTCGAGGCCGAGGGGCCGTGCTGACGGATGGCCGGAACCGGCAGGCCTAAAATGGCCCGGGCGTGCAGGGCGAATTCGGAGAGATCCTGGGAAATGAGGGTGACCAGGCCGGTGTCGTGGGGGCGCGGCGAGACCTCGCTGAAGTAGACCGTATCCCCCTTGATGAAGAGCTCCACCCCGAAGATGCCGCGTCCGCCGAGCGCCTCGGTGATGGCGGCTGCGATCTTCTGCGATTCGGCCAGGGCAATTTCGCTCATCGGCTGGGGCTGCCAGGATTCGCGGTAGTCGCCGTCGATCTGCAGGTGTCCGATGGGCTGGCAGAAGGCAGTCCCGCCGGCGTGACGTACGGTCAGCAGGGTGATCTCGTAGTCGAAGTCGACAAACCCCTCGACGATCACCTTGCCCTTGCCGGCCCGGCCCCCTTCCTGGGCGTATTGCCAGGATTTCTCCATGTCGCCCGCGCTTTTGAGCACGCTCTGCCCCTTGCCCGAGCTGCTCATGATGGGCTTGACCACGCAGGGCAGGCCGATGGCTGCGATGGCGGCCTGAAACTCCTCAAAGGTTCCGGCAAAGCGGTAGGGGGAGGTTTTCAGCCCCAGCTCCTCACCGGCAAGGCGACGGATGCCTTCGCGGTTCATGGTCAGCCTGGTGGCGCGGGCGGTGGGAATGACCTTGAAGCCCTCTGCTTCGAGTTCGACCAGGGTGTCGGTGGCGATCGCCTCGACCTCGGGAACGATGTAGTCGGGCTGTTCCTTTTCGATGATGCCGCGCAGGGCCGCGCCGTCGAGCATCGAGACGACGTAGCTGCGGTGAGCGACCTGCATGGCGGGGGCATTGGGATACTGGTCCACGGCGATCACTTCGACGCCGAAGCGCTGCAACTCTATGGCCACTTCCTTGCCCAGCTCGCCTGAGCCGCAAAGCATGACCTTGGTTGCTGTCGGGGACAGGGGGGTGCCGATACGCGTCATATAAGCCTCTTCCATGTGAATTTGACGGTTATTCGTTGATGGCATCGGGGACAGCGGGAAAACGACCATCAGGTGGTGTTTCGAAAGGACGGGTCTCGGTGGTCCGGGAAGGCAAAGGGGGGGGGACTGAGGGCCCTTGCCGCATGGCTGCCGGGTGCCTGTTTGGCCGCAGGAAATCTACCCTGAAGGGCCGCGGGAGTCAAGGGGTAGATGAGGCGGCCCCGGAGAAAGGGACTCCCAGGGCACGGGCCTTTTTTCGGGAGGGGGGAAAGATTCTGCTCCCCTTTATCCCTGCGCGCCGCGCACCAGGCAAGGCCCGGCCGGCGATCCCGTGACGATGGCTGCCAAGAGAGCCCGGAGATATTCTCCGGGCTCTTTTGGCAGCGGTTGCTGCCTAGGGGCCTTCGAGCAGGCCGTCGCGCACCCGCACCAGGTGGTTGGCCCGGGCGGCGATCTCGCCGCTGTGGGTGACGAGGATGACCGTCTTCCCCTGGCGGTTGAGCTCCTCGAGCACCGCCATCACC
>NZ_JBFHGD010000143.1:0-8561 GCF_041583255.1 Trichloromonas sp.
ATCTCCTGAATGATTTCCGGCAAGGTGGCGGCGGTCGACTCAACGGCACCGGTCAGCGGGTAACAGCCGAGGGTGCGAAAACGCACCGACTTCATTTCAATCTTCTCTCCGGGGCGCAGCTGCATCCGTTCATCATCGACCATGATCAGCATGCCGTCGCGCTCGACCACCGGCCGCACCTTGGCGTAGTAGAGCGGCACGATCGGGATTTCTTCGAGGTAGATGTACTGCCAGATGTCGAGTTCCGTCCAGTTGGAGAGCGGGAAGGTGCGGATGCTCTCGCCGGGACGCACCCGGGTGTTGTAGATGTTCCACAGCTCGGGGCGCTGGCTCTTCGGGTCCCAGCGGTGAGTGGCGGTGCGGAAGGAGAAGATGCGCTCCTTGGCGCGGGATTTCTCCTCGTCGCGCCGGGCGCCGCCGAAGGCCGCGTCGAACTTGTACTTGTCCAGCGCCTGCTTGAGCCCCTCGGTCTTCATCACGTCGGTGTGCAGGGCGCTGCCGTGGGAGAAGGGGCCGATGCCCTCGCGCACCCCCTCCTCGTTGACGTGCACCAGCAGCTCGAAGCCGTATTCCTTGGCAAGGAGGTCGCGGAACTCGATCATCTCCCGGAACTTCCAGGTGGTGTCGACATGCAGTAGCGGAAAGGGGAGTTTGGCCGGGTAGAAGGCCTTGCGCGCCAGGTGCAGCATGACCGCCGAGTCCTTGCCGATGGAGTAGAGCATCACCGGGTTGGAAAATTCGGCGGCCACCTCGCGGATGATGTGAATGCTTTCGGCTTCGAGCTGTTGCAGATGGGTCAGTTTCTGGCTCATCGTTTGATTCCTTTTGGGAAGATATATTGGCCGGATCGTTACCTGCGATGTAACCCGCACTCTTTATGTTCGGGATTTTCCCACCACCAGCGGCCGGCCCGCGAGTGTTCACCGGGCTGGACGGCCCGGGTGCAGGGGGCGCAGCCGATGGAGGGGTAGCCCTGCCGGTGCAGGCGGTTGACCGGCAGGCGTTTGCTGTTGGCGTAGTCCCAGACCTGCGCCTCGCTCCAGTCGAGCAGCGGGTTGATCTTGAGGATGCCGCCGTTGGTTGCGTCGCTGGCGATGCTCTTGAGGTCGTCGCGGGTGACGCTCTGCTCCCGGCGCAGTCCGGTGATCCAGCCGGAAAGGCCTCTAAGTGCCCGCTTAAGCGGCTCGACCTTGCGGATGCGGCAGCATTCCTGGCGGTTTTCCAGGCTCTCGCGAAAGGAGAACAGCCCTTTTTCCCGCTCCAGCTTTTCCACGGCGGTGCGCTCGGGAAAATGCCAGTCGATGGTGACCCCGTAGCGCACGCCGATGCTTTCGGCCACCTCGTAGGTCTCTTCGTTGAGGCGGCCGGTGTCGATGGCGAAAATGCGGGTTGCCGGGGCAACGTTCTGCAGCAGGTCGATGATCACCACGTCCTCCACGCTGAAGGAGCAGGCCAGGGCCACCGGGCCGGCCGCGCCGGAGATGCCGCGGTGGAGAATGCCCAGCGCATCCTGTGTCGGTGATGGGATGGCGATTGCGGGTTGGCTCATGTTCGACTCCTATGACTCAGATGAAATATTCCGGCTGATTCAGCTTGCGACCGTAGGGGATGCGGTTCCACATCCTTTCGTGGAAGATATAGATGAAAATCTTGAAAAGGGTATCCAGCACGCCGACGGCAGCCGCGACTTCGAGCCTGCCGATGGCGACAAAGACCACAAAGGCCGTGGTCAGGGTGCCGATGATTCGATAGGAGATGGCTTTGGCTATGCTGCGGCGGGTTGAGTCCATGTTTCTCTCCTGGGTGCGTGCATCTTGTTTTTTATGTGGCATTCAAACGGTAAAGAATGTCTAGGGGAGATCCTATTATAACTTCACCGTATTGGTCAAGAAAAAAGTCAGTAAAAAAATAATGATACCCTAGTTGATTGCGTGGCAATATCATTGTGGGGCCTGCTGTATTTTATTTGGGCAGGGTTGAATAGAATTTGCGCAGCGGGTCAGACTCCGGGGGGATGATGCGACGCGGTTTTGTGTAATTCCAGCTGGTTGCGCAATGGTATGTTTATTGAACTAGTTTCCGGTTCGACCGGAGGCAACGATGCCTTCGCACTGGACGAGGAGGTCTGAAGATGGAAGCATCCATTGATTCCCTGCGCACCGGCGGGGACGTACTATTTCTGATGCTGGGGGCGGTCATGGTGTTCGCCATGCACGCCGGGTTCGCCTTTCTTGAAGTTGGCACGGTCCGCAAGAAAAGCCAGGTCAACGCCTTTGTGAAAATCCTCTCCGACTGGTCGGTTTCGACGGTCGTCTATTTTCTGATCGGTTATCCCATTGCTTACGGGGTTAACTTCCTGCATCCGGCCGCTGAGCTGCTCGGCAACAATCAGGGCTTTGAACTGGTCCGGTTTTTCTTCCTGCTCTGCTTCGCCGCCTGCATTCCCGCCATCATCTCCGGGGGGATCGCCGAGCGGGCCAAGTTCTGGCCGCAGGTCCTTGCCGGGGCCATTTTCGTCGGCCTGGCGTATCCCTTTTTCGAATCCCTGATCTGGGGGCGTAACAGCAGCTATCTGCAGGGCTTTCTTGAGCGGACCCTGGGTGCGCCCTTCCATGATTTTGCCGGCAGCGTGGTGGTCCATTCCATGGGCGGCTGGCTGGCCCTGCCGGCGGTGGTTATTCTCGGTCCGCGCATGGGACGTTACGTGCGCGGCAAGAGCCATGCGATACCGGTCAGCAACATCCCCTTTCTCGCGCTCGGCAGCTGGATTCTGGCGATCGGCTGGTTCGGTTTCAACGTGATGAGTTCGCAGAGCCTGGAGGGGATTTCCGGGCTGGTGGCGGTCAATTCGCTGATGGCCATGGTCGGCGGCGTGCTCTTTGCCCTGGTCGCCAGCCGCAATGACCCCGGTTTCGTCCACAACGGCGCGCTGGCCGGTCTGATCGCCATCTGCGCCGGTTCGGATATCGTTCACCCGCTGGCGGCCTTTCTGCTCGGCGGCATCGGTTCGCTGATCTTTGTCTACGGCTTTCAGTGGGAGCAGGAAAAACTCAAGATCGACGACGTGCTCGGGGTCTGGCCGCTGCACGGCATCGTCGGCAGCTGGGGGGGGATTGCCGCCGGGATTTTCGGGCTGCCGGTCTTCGGCGGCCTGGGAGGGGTGAATTTCTTTTCCCAGCTGGCGGGCACCTTGCTGGCTATCGTCTACGCCCTGGCGGTCGGCGTGCTGGTCTACGTGCTGGTTCGCAGCATGTTCGGTTTCCGCATGGCCGACGAGGATGAGTTTGCCGGACCCGACCTGCGGATTCACCAGATCAACGCCTACCCGGAAGACCACGTTCGCTGAATTTTCTGCGCTGATTTGACACCTTAGAGCGGCGGGCGTATAATAAGGTCAGTTAAAGGATTGTTCAGGGGGGCTGGACGCAGTCCCCTTATTTGCCCTGGACGACTTACCCTCCTGGTCTCCAGGGTTTTTTTTGCCCGGATATGAAACGGCCGCCCATCTTCTATGCAGATGGGCGGCCGTTATCTGTTTCTGCCGGGCTCAAAGACGCTACCGGCCCAGCTTTTCCAGGTTGGCTTTTTCTGCCTGAACCAGTTGGGCGAAGGTGTGGCGTTTCAGGGTTGCCATCATGTCGCTGCGGACCTCTTTCCAGGCGCCGTGAACCGGGCAGAATACCTTTCGGTCACAGGATTCCCCGTCGGTCAGGCATTCATTGAGAAACAGCGGGCCCTCCTGGGCAACCACGACATCGAGCAGGGTCACTTCGCTCGGGTCCTTGCGCAGGAAAAAGCCGCCGCCGACCCCCCGCTGCGAACCGACGATGCCTTCTTTGATGAGGGGCTGCAGGATTTTGGTCAGAAAGGCCGGGGTGATCCCCTGGTGGCTGCAGATATCTTTTTTGTAGACGATTTCCCCGCGTGGCTGGCGGGCCAGGTAGAGCAGGGCGAGGATGGCATATTCTGTGGCGCGGGTAATGATCACGTTGACCTCCTATTCACAACCAAACAGGTAACGGATATCGCCCTTGAGTCGGTTTGTCAACATTAAAGACAGATTGAGTCCGTTTCCGGTTTCGAAAAGGCATCTTATTTTCTTCGGGCCAAGCAGGCGTCCGGGCGGCGCAGGGGGCTCTTGACAGCCGTTGGGCCATCGGGCATCATCAATTTTCTTCTGGAGGTTTTTGTTGTCAGATCCCATGTCCGCTGAATCCATTGTGCCGATCGGCCGCTTTGCTCCCAGCCCCACCGGGCCGCTCCATTTCGGTTCGTTGCTGGCGGCGGTCGGCAGTTATTGCCTGGCCCGCCAGGGGGGCGGGCGTTGGCTGTTGCGGATCGAAGACCTGGACCGGCCCCGCGAGGTTGCCGGCGCGGCAGATGAAATCATGCGCACCCTCGAAGCGCTCGCGCTCTTCTGGGACGGCGAGGTGGTCTGGCAGAGCCGGCGCAGCGAGCGCTATGCCGAGATTCTCGCACGTCTGGATGGAATGGGGCTGGTCTTTGGCTGCACCTGCTCGCGCAAGGAAATCCTGGCCAGTGCGCCCCACGCCGGGGAAGAGGGGCCGATCTATCCGGGGACCTGTCGCAGCGGTCTGGCTCCGGGGCGCCGGGCCCGGGCCTGGCGGCTGCGGGTGCCGTCGTCGCAGGTCTGCCTGACCGACGGCGTATTCGGGCCGCAGAGCCAGTGTCTGGCCGACGAGGTTGGCGATTTTGTGCTGCGCCGGGCCGATGGCCTGTTTGCCTACCAGCTGGCGGTGGTGGTCGATGATGCCGATGCCGGGGTGACCCAGGTGGTGCGCGGTCAGGATCTGCTGACGTCGACGCCGCGCCAGGTCTACCTGCAGGAATGCCTGAGATTTCCCCATCCCCGTTATATTCACCTGCCGCTGGCGCTGGCTGCAGAAGGCAAGAAAATCAGCAAGCGCCACGGGGCGGTTGCGGTCGGTCGTGACAGTGGCGAACAGCTCTGGCAGGCGCTGCGGTTTCTCGGCCAGGCCGTTCCGGTCACCCTGCGAGGGGCTCCGCCTGCCGAGGTCCTCGATTGGGGGGTTCGTTATTTCGAGCTGGCGAGGGTGCCGAAAGATCCACGGGTGCCGGAACCGTTGAAAAAATCGGCCCCGGGGGGCTGAGTTGCTGCGCGACAGAAAATGGCATATCTTTGCCGTGCTGACCGGGATGTATGTGGTGGCCTACTTCTACCGGGTGTCGGCGGCGGTCCTTGCCGGTGACCTGCGGGCCGACCTCGATCTGTCCACGCAGCAGCTGGGGAATATTTCGTCGGCCCTGTTCTACGCCTTCGCGTTTGCCCAGCTGCCCCTCGGGCCGCTGCTCGACCGTATCGGGCCGCGGCGAACCATCTTTGTTCTCAGCCTGGTGACGGCCGCCGGCGCCCTGTTGTTCGCCTTTGCCGGCGGGTACCTGGGGGCATGGGTCGGACGGGCGCTGATCGGCGTCGGAACCTCCTGTGTCCTGATGGGGTCGTTGAAGGTCTATACCGCCTGGTTCGAGCCGCGGCAGTTCGCCACCCTGTCGGGATTGCAGGTCGCCCTGGGGAACACCGGCAACCTGTTGGCGACGGCTCCATTGGCCTGGCTTGCCGCAACGATCGGCTGGCGCCATACCTTCGTTGCCGCTGCCGGGCTGACCGGGCTCTTCGCGCTGGCCGTGCTGATCGTCGTTCGCGATGCCCCCGCCGGCTCGGTGCGCAGCAGTCGGCCGCCGCTGCTGGCCGGCTGGGGAAGGCTGGCGCGGACGCCCTCCTTCTGGCTGCTTGGACTGCTGGCGTTTTTCTGGTACGGCAGCTACATGGCGGTGCAGGGGCTCTGGGGCGGTCCCTACCTGGTCGAGGTGCTCGGCTGTCAGCGGGAGTCGGCCGCCTTTCTGCTGCTGCTCACCGCTGTCGGTTTCATTCTGGGCTGTCCCCTGGCCGGGCGCCTGTCCGACCGCATCCTGGTGTCGCGAAAAAAAGTGCTGGCAGCGGGGCAGTTGGGGTTGCTGCTGACCCTGGCTTTGTTCCTCGGCCCGCTGGAGCGGCTGCCGGCACCGCTTTTGCCGCTGGTCTTTTTTCTGTTCGGGCTGTTCGTGTCGACCGGACCGGTGCTTTATGCCCAGGTCAAAGAGTTGTTTCCCGGGGAGCTTGCCGCCACGGCGATGACGTCGATTAATTTTTTCGTGGTCGTCGGGGCGGCCCTGACTCAGCAGCTTATGGGCTATGTCATGAGTGAAAACGCCGTTGCCGCCGATGCTTTTCATCGAGCCTTCGCGTTTCCCACGGTGGGCCTCGGGCTGGCCTGGATTGGATATCTGTTCTGCAGCGATACCCGTCCGCGCTAATTTCGTGTAAGATTATCCAATTCAAACTGATTCAATCCATTTCATGGGAGGCAGGACTATGCAAAGGTGGTTTTTGGTAACGGTGCTTATGCTGTTGACGGCGGGTTGCGGCGGCGGGTCCTTTACCGTCCCCAAGGAGCAGTATCGTGAGCAGGTGCAGACCCTGGGGGTGCTCCCCCTGATGCTGGACGATGCATCGGAGATCACTCACCCTGAACGGGATGCGGTGGTCGAGATGCTGCGGCGCTACAATAACTCCACTAACGGGCTGCTGATCGACACCCTCAAGGGGAGCAAGAATTACTTTGATGTACGGCCCATCCCGGGCGATGCGCGGGACGTCTTCAACCGGCTGGTTACGGGCCGGAACCTGAAGGGGACTGGCGACGAGCTGCACCGGGGGTATGTCATCAATGGGGCGGAGATTGCCTCGCTGGCCGAAAAAAACGTGGTCGATGCACTGCTGGTGGTGATTTTCAACGGCATCGAGCGGCAGGAAAAACGCTGGGACCGGACCAAGTTGACCTATCTGAAGGCCAGGTACAACGTCATCATGGTCGGAGCCATGGTGATCACGCCCGATGGCCGGGTCCTCTGGGAGTATCATGGTGAGCCGGGGGAGGGTTTCCTGCCGTTGCAGTATCCCGATTTTGACGAAGCCCATTACAACAAGACCGAGGAGGTCAAGATCCGGTTTATCTCGATTCCCGGCCTGGAGCGGACCCTGGCGGAGCGCGAGACTTCGCTGTTCGGCAAAGCCTCCTGGCCGCGGCTGCACAAAAAGCTCTTTGAAGGGCTGGTGTCGGAGCTGAGTCCCGGCATGATCAATCCGCTGCGCAACCAGAAGCAATAACGCCGGCGAGCGCTTTTTCTTGTTGCGGTGCTTGCGCTGCCGCCTGTTGCGTGTATTGTTTCTAATGTCAGATCGGCGTTCCCGCGGTTTCCGCGGGGGCGCCGATATTTCGGCGATGCGATAAAAGTGATTGACAGGCGGTGGTAAATGGATGTAATAAAGTTCGCAGCACTGTATTCTCCCCGCTGCGCTGCCTGTCATCATGTCGATGTCCTTTATAAAATCAGTTTTTCGGTTACAGGTTGACCTAATTCACATACAGTTTTCTTAAGTAGACGGCTCGCTGCCGGCCGCTGGTTCCGAATGCTTCGGCGACAGCAGGCAAGGGTAACCCCTGCCGCTCACTCCTGACTTTATTCCATAAACATAATCGAAGAGATTGCCCCGCTGTGTCCCGCCAATTGAATTCTACATGCTTGAATCTGCCGTTTTGTGCGGCGTTCGCGCCATGTCTGGTGTCTTGACGGGCCCCCTCTAGGAGAACCCATGAATCTGAAGGATCTGAAAGAGAAGAAGGCCACGGATCTGGCCGCGATTGCCAAGGACCTCAAGATCGAGGGGGCGGCGGGTATGCGCAAGCAGGACCTGATTTTCGCCATCCTCAATGCGACGGCCGAGAAAAACGGGGCCATTTTCGGCGAGGGGGTTCTGGAGATCCTTCCTGACGGGTTCGGTTTTCTGCGGGCGCCGGATGCCAACTACCTCCCCGGCCCGGACGACATCTACGTGTCGCCGTCGCAGATCCGCCGCTTCAACCTGCGTACCGGCGATACCGTGTCGGGGCAGATCCGCCCGCCCAAAGAGGGGGAGCGCTATTTCGCCCTGCTCAAGGTTTCCGAGGTCAACTTTGAAAATCCCGCCGTTGCCCGCGAAAAGACCCTGTTCGACAACCTGACCCCGCTCTATCCGGAGGAGCGGCTCATTCTGGAGACCGCGCACGACAACCTGCCGATGCGGGTCGTCGATCTTGCGGCGCCCATCGGCAAGGGGCAGCGCGGCCTGATCGTGGCGCCGCCGCGAACCGGCAAGACCATGCTGCTGCAGAATATCGCCAATTCGATCACCACCAATCACCCGGAAGTCTACCTGATCGTTCTGCTGATCGACGAGCGCCCGGAAGAAGTGACCGACATGCAGCGCAGCGTCGATGGCGAAGTCATTTCCTCGACCTTCGACGAGCCGGCTACCCGTCACGTGCAGGTCGCCGAGATGGTGATCGAGAAAGCCAAGCGGCTCGTTGAGCACAAGCGTGACGTCGTGATCCTGCTCGACTCGATCACGCGCCTCGGGCGCGCGGCGAACCGCGAGCAGAAGGGCCGGGGCAAGACGATGACGGGCGGCATCGACTCCCGGGCGCTCGAGTTCCCCCGAC
>NZ_JBFHGD010000144.1:0-8555 GCF_041583255.1 Trichloromonas sp.
AGCTTGATCGCAACGCCTTGCTCAAGCGGCTGGTCGAGATCCAGTACCAGCGCAACGACGTCGATTTTCACCGCGGCACCTTCCGGGTGCGCGGCGACTCGGTGGAAATCTTCCCTGCCTACGAGGAGGACCGGGCGATCCGGGTCGAGTTCTTCGGCGACGAGATCGAGGCGGTCAGCGTGATCGACCCGATCCGCGGCAAGGTGACCGACCGCATCGGCAAGACCACCATCTTTCCGGCCAGCCACTACGTGGCGACCCGGCCGACCCTGGATCGGGCGATCAAGGAGATCCAGGACGAGCTGCTGCAGCGCATCCAGTATTTCCGCGAGCGCAACCAGTTGATCGAGGCCCAGCGCATCGAGCAGCGCACCCTGTTCGACATCGAGATGATGGAGGAGATGGGCTACTGCCAGGGGATCGAGAACTATTCGCGGTTTCTTGACGGCCGCGCCGTCGGCCAGCCGCCGGCGACCCTGTTCGACTACTTTCCCGAAGACGCCCTGCTCTTCATCGACGAAAGTCACGTCTCGGTCTCCCAGGTCGGCGCCATGTACCGCGGCGACCGTTCGCGCAAGGAGACCCTGGTCGGTTACGGCTTCCGCATGCCGTCGGCGCTGGACAACCGGCCGCTGACGTTTGAGGAGTTCGAGAAGAAGGGGATCCAGACGGTCTACGTTTCGGCGACCCCGGCCGACTACGAGCTGGAGAAGGCGCAGGGGGTGGTGGTGGAGCAGATCGTCCGCCCCACCGGTCTGCTCGATCCCCCCATCGAGGTGCGTCCGGCCAGCGCACAGGTCGACGACCTGATCCACGAAATCCGCATTACCGTAGAAAAGCAGGAGCGGGTGCTGGTCACCACCCTGACCAAGCGTATGGCCGAAGATCTCACCGGCTACCTCGAAGAGGTCGGCATCCGGGTGCGCTACCTGCACTCGGACATCAAGACCGTGGAGCGGATGGAGATCCTCCGCGACCTGCGCCAGGGCAAATTCGACGTGCTGGTCGGCATCAACCTGCTGCGCGAGGGGCTCGATCTCCCCGAGGTCTCCCTGGTGGCGATCCTCGATGCCGACAAGGAAGGCTTTTTGCGCTCGGCCCGTTCGCTGATCCAGACCTGCGGTCGCGCCGCCCGCAACGTGGCCGGGCGGGTGATCATGTACGCCGACCGGGTGACCAAATCGATGCAGGTCTGCCTCGACGAAACCGAGCGCCGCCGGGTCACCCAGCTCGCCTATAACGAGGAGCACGGGATCACCCCGGAGACGGTGAAGAAGAGCCTGCGCACCATCCTCGAGGATATCGCCGAAAAAGACTACGTCGAGCTGCCGCTGGTGGCCGAGGAGGAAGAATTCTACGGCAGCCCCGAGGCGCTGAAAAAAGAAATCGGCCGGCTCAAGCAGGAAATGCTCGCCGCCGCCGCCGACCTCGATTTTGAAAAAGCCGTCGAGCTGCGCGACCGGATGCTGCTGCTGGAGAAACGGGAACTGCAGCTGCGGGGATAGCGGGCATTCCGCGCGATTGGAGCGGGACTTTTCCGTCAAATGTGCTATAAATTCATGAGTCTACCGACTCAAAGTCTGACCCTTGTGTTTCCTCTTTTAATCTGACCAGCAAGGACACTGCGATGAATCTCGCTGAAGAATTCAAGGACGCCTGCGGCTTCGGCCTGCTGGCCCATATCAAGAACCGTCCGAGCCATGCCCTGGTCGAGGACGCCATCCGGGCGCTGTCCCGCATGATGCACCGCGGCGCGGTGGCCGCCGACGGCAAGACCGGCGACGGCTGCGGCCTGCTCTGCGCGATGCCGAACCGCTTCATGCGCCGGGTCGCCGAAGAGAGCGGCCATTCGCTCCCCGAACAGTTCGCCGTGGCGATGCTCTTTCTCACCGACGAGGAGCGGCAACTGCAGGTGTTCGAGGAGAGCTGCACCCGCAACGATCTGCAGCTGTTGTTTGTGCGCGAGGTGCCGGTCAACACCGAGGCGCTGGGGGAATACGCCCTGGGGATGCTGCCGCAGATCCGCCAGGCCTTCGTGGTGCCGGCGGCGCTGATCGCCACCCGCCGCTTCGACGCCCTGCTTTACCTGACCCGCAAGGAGATCGAGCACCGGCTCTGCGAAGACCGGGATTTCTATATCCCCAGCTTTTCCCGCAAGACCGTCGCCTACAAGGGGCTGGTCATGCCGAGCTACCTGCGCACCCTCTATCCCGACCTGCAGCAGGACGACTTCGAAAGCGCCTTCGCCGTCTTCCACCAGCGCTTTTCCACCAACACCCTGCCGCGCTGGCGGCTGGCCCAGCCGATGCGCACCCTGGCGCATAACGGCGAGATCAACTCGCTGCACGGCAACCGCTTCAACGCCCGGCACAAGTTCAACGAGGCGGTCAGCACCGTCTTCAGCGCCGAGGAGCTGGCCCGGCTCTTCCCCCTCTTCGAGGAGGGGGTGAGCGACAGCGCCAGCCTCGACAACATGCTGGAGTTTCTGCTCGCCAACGGGGTCGATTTCTTCAAGGCGATCCGCAGCCTGATCCCGCCGCCGCGCCACAACGTGGCCCACATGCCGTCGCGCCTGCGCTCCTACTACGAGTACACCTCGGCGGCTTACGAGCCCTGGGACGGCCCGGCGGCGGTGAGCATCACCGACGGCCGCTACGTCGGCTGCATTCTCGACCGCAACGGTTTGCGCCCGGCCAAGTACCTGCTTACCACCGATGATCGCCTGCTGATCTCGAGCGAGTACGGGGTGCTCGACACGGACCCCGCGATGGTCCGCGAACGGGGTCGGCTGCAGAGCGGCGAGATGATCGCCGCCGATCTCGAGCAGGGGCAGATCTTCTACACCCGCGACATCGACCGCTACCTGATGGAGTCGCAGCCCTACAGCGAGTGGCTGACCGATCGCACCTTCTACCTGCAGGAGTTCATCGAGCACCAGTTCGACGACCTGCGCGACTACGCCTGTGTCGGCCTGGAGCAGAAGCAGCGTTTTTTCAACGTCACCCACGAGACCCTCGAGGTGATCGTCCGCCCCATGCTCGAGGCGGGCAAGGAGCCGACCGGCTCGATGGGGGACGACACGCCGATGGCGGCCTTCTCCAGCGAGCCGCGCAATTTCACCGACTTCTTCCGGCAGAATTTTGCCCAGGTCACCAACCCGCCCATCGACCCTTATCGGGAAAAGGCGGTGATGTCGGCCACCATCGGTTTCGGCGAGCTGGGCAACCCGCTGATCGAAAGCCCGGAGCGGGCCCACCGGCTGAAGAGTATTTCGCCGATCCTCTCCCGCGACATCTTCGACGCCCTGTTGTCCTTCGGCGATCCTCTGCGTCCCCGGTTCGAACCCTGCTACAAGTACGGGGTCTTCGCCACCACCTTCGCCGGCGGCCTGCAGGCCAGCCTGCAGCAGCTGGGCGAGCAGGTGGTCGCGGCGGTACGCGATGAGGCGGTGCGCATCGTGGTCCTCGACGACCGCGAGGTCGATGCCGGGCATCGGGTGATCCCCATGGCCATGGCGGTCGGCTACCTCAACCAGCGGCTGCTGGCCGAGAAGCTGCGCCACCGGGTCAACCTGGTCGCCGTCACCGGCGAGGTCAACGATTCCCATGCCGCCTGCGTGCTGCTCGGCTGCGGGGTGACCGCGATCTACCCCTGGCTGCTTTACGCCACCAGCTTCGAGCTGTGCCGGCGCAAGGAGCTCTCGCCCAAGGAGATCCGGCGCTCGCTGAAAAACCTCTACGACGCCATGACCAAGGGGATTCTCAAGATCATGTCGAAGATGGGGATCAGCACCGTCTCCAGCTACCGCAACGCCGCCCTGTTCGACATTATCGGCCTCTCTCGCGAGCTGGTCGCCGACTGCTTTCCCGGCACCTCGCTGCACCTGCCGGGCCTCGGTTACGCCGAGATCGAGGCGCGGCTGGAGCGCCAGCACCGCGCGGTCTTCCGGGAAACCTTCATGACCCCGGTCTACCCGCTCAAGGTCGGCAGCTCCTTTCAGAACAACGCCGCCAGCGAGTACCACGATTTCGGCGCCCGCTCGGTGGTGCAGATGCACCATTTCGCCGACACCCTCGATCGGGCCGAGTACCTCGGATTTCGCTCCCTGATCGAAAATCGCGGTCGGCGCTTCATCCGTGACTTTTTCACCTGGAACAGCGACCGCCAGCCGATTCCCCTCGACCAGGTCGAGCCGGTCGAGGCGATCACCCGCCGTTTCGACTCGGCGGCCATGTCCCTCGGCTCGATCTCTCCGGAAGCCCACGAGGCGCTGGCCGAGGCGATGAACCTGCTCGGCGGGTCGTCCAACAGCGGCGAGGGGGGGGAAGACCCGGCCCGGCTGAAGACCAGCCGCAACAGCAAGATCAAGCAGGTCGCCTCGGGGCGCTTCGGCGTCACTCCCGAATACCTGCGCAGCGCCGAGAAGATCCAGATCAAGGTGGCCCAGGGAGCCAAGCCGGGCGAGGGGGGGCAGCTGCCGGGGGACAAGGTGAGTCCGCTGATCGCCTCGCTGCGCTACACCGTCCCCGGGGTGACCCTGATCTCGCCGCCGCCGCACCACGATATCTATTCCATCGAGGACCTGGCCCAGCTGATCTTCGACCTGCGCCAGGTCAATCCCAAGGCCAGGATCAGCGTCAAGCTGGTCTCCAGCGCCGGGGTCGGCACCATCGCCGCCGGGGTGGCCAAGTGCTACGCCGATCACATCATCATTTCCGGCTGCGAGGGGGGGACCGGCGCCGCGCCACTGACCTCGATCAAGCATGCCGGCAACCCCTGGGAGCTGGGGCTGGCCGAGGCCCACAACAGCCTCAAGGCCAACCACCTGCGGGAGCTGGTCGAGCTGCAGGCCGACGGCGGCCTCAAGATCGGCACCGACGTGGTCAAGGCGGCCCTGCTCGGCGCCGAATCCTACGGCTTCGGCACTCCCTTGCTGGTGATGCTCGGCTGCAAGATGCTGCGGGTCTGCCATCTCAACCGCTGCTCGGTGGGGGTGGCCACCCAGGACAAGAACCTGCGCGAGCACTTTGTCGGTACCGTCGACAAGGTCGTCGCCTACCTGCGCAACGTCGCCGAGGATGTGCGGGAACACCTCGCCCGGCTCGGCTACCGCAGCCTCGACGAAATCATCGGCCGCAGCGACCTGCTCACGGTGATCGACCATCCCGAGGCAAACCCCTTTGACTTCTCCCGGGTGCTGCAGCGTATCGACGGCGTCGACACCCGCCAGCGCCCGAATCCCCCCTTCGATGACAATGCCTTTGAAAAGCAGGTGCTGCAGGAGGTGCTGCCGGCCATTCGTGACCCCCGCGCCGAGGTCATCGTCGAGCGCCCCATCCGCAACATCAACCGCAGCTTCGGCGCTTTGATCAGCGGCGAAGTGGCCCACTATTACGGCAACCAGGGGCTGCCGCGGGACGCGATCACCCTGCGCCTGACCGGGGTCGCCGGCCAGTCCCTCGGCGCCTTCCTGGTCGACGGACTGAATATCTACCTCAGCGGGGTCGGCAACGACTACGTCGGCAAGGGGATGCACGGCGGCCGCATCGTCATCATCCCCGGGGTCTACCAGGAAGGGGCCTCGGCGGTGGGGAATACCTGCCTGTACGGGGCTACCGGCGGCAAGCTCTTCGTCGCCGGCACCGCCGGCGAGCGCTTCGCCGTGCGCAACTCGGGGGCCCTGGCGGTGGTCGAGGGGACCGGCGACCACGCCTGCGAGTACATGACCGGCGGCACCGTGGTCATCCTCGGCGAAACCGGCATCAACTTCGGCGCCGGCATGACCGGCGGCGCGGCCTTCGTCTACGACCGGGCCAAGAACTTCATCGACAAGATCAACCGCGAACTGGTCGAGGCTCGCCGCATCGACGTCGATGACGACAGCGACGGCAAGATCTATCTGAAGCAGATTCTGCTCAGCTACCACAACCGCACGCGCAGCCCGAAGGCCCAGCGGCTGCTGGAAAACTTTCGCGAGGAGCTGGCCTACTTCTGGATGGTCACGCCAAAAGATATGAAAGCACCACTAAATCCCAAAGAAGGGGATTGATAGATATGCAGAACTTTACCAATACCAACCGCCAGGAACCGCAAAAAGAAAGCGCCGCCGCCCGGGTGCGCGGTTTCGAGGAGATCTATCGTTATTACAGCCTGGCCCAGGTCGCGCCCCAGGCCGAGCGCTGCATCCAGTGCGGCGACCCGTTCTGCACCGCCATCGGCTGCCCGCTGGGCAACTACATCCCCCAGTGGCTCGAGGCGATCGCCGGCCGCGACCTGGAAAAGGCCTTCCTGCTCGCCAACGAGACCTCGCCCTTTCCCGAGGTGCTCGGGCGCATCTGCCCGCACAGCCACCTGTGCGAGGGGGCCTGCACCCTGAATGACGGCTACGGGGCGATCACCATCGGCTCGATCGAGGCTTCGATCACCGACCTCGGGTTCGCCGCCGGACTGCAGATCCCCTTTCCCGGCGTCACCCGCAAACAGAAGGTGGCGGTGATCGGTTCCGGCCCGGCCGGGCTTTCCTGCGCCCACTTCCTGCTGCGGGCCGGCATCCAGGTCGACATGTACGAGCGCGCCGCCGAGCCCGGCGGACTGCTGGCCATCGGCATCCCCAATTTCAAGCTCGACAAGCGGATTGTCCGCCGCCGCTTCGACATCCTGCAGCAGGCCGGACTCAACCTGCACCTGAACTGCGAGGTTGGGCGCGACGTTGAGTTTGCCGGGCTGCTGGAGCAATACGACGCCCTCTTTCTCGGCCTCGGTTCCACCGGCGGCCGGCTGCCGCAGCTCGATCACGAGCTCCACGGCAACGTCTTTCTGTCCATGGAGTTTCTCGGCGCGGTGCAGCAGCGGGAATCCGGCGGCAAGCTGGAGCGGCGCTTCGACGTGCGCGGCAAGCGGGTGGTGGTGATCGGCGGCGGCGACACCGCCATGGACTGCGTACGCACCTCGATCCGCGAGGGGGCCGAGACGGTCACCTGCGTCTACCGCCGCGACGAGGCCAACATGCCGGGGAGCGTCAAGGAGTATCACAACGCCATCGAAGAAGGGGTGGAGTTCTACTTTCACCGCGCCCCCCAGCAGATCATCCTCGATGACGACGGTCGCCTGACCGGGGTTGAAGTCCTCGAGACCTGCCTGGCCGAGCCGGACGCCGACGGCCGCCGGGCCATCAAGGAGGTCCCCTGCTCCGAGCATTGCGTGCTGGCCGACGTGCTGATCCTGGCCCTCGGCTTCGACGTTGAAGACTACTCTTTCCTGCCGCAGGCTGGCATCGACACCCGCCACCGGCGGCTGGTCATCGACCGGGCCAGCGGCCGCACCTCCCATCCCAGGGTCTTCGCCGGCGGCGACTGCCACCGCGGCGCTCACCTGGCGGTCACCGCGGCCGCCGACGGCCGCCGGGCGGCGCTGGCGATCATGGAGCAGCTGCTGAAAGACTGATTCGGGGGCGGCCTTTGGCCGCCCTTTTTTTATCTTCAGGGGGAGCCGGGAGCGGGTGCATCCCGGTAAATCCCTGTTATTCTTTTAATAAGGGATTTAATCTATGGACGGCGATTGTCGCCACAGAGACACCGAGGTACGGAGTTTTGTTGTTCAAAAAAAACTTCAAGGTATCAAAAGATATGAGGTTTTACCTGCTGTGCCCCACGGGTAACTCCAGAAATACCAAAACCATACGATTTTCTCGGTGTCTCTGAGTCTCTGTGGCCAACTGATTATTTTAGGTTCAATCATCTGTCGGGAGGAAAATCATGAGCGATCAGCAGCGTTCTATTGAAGTGGCCGAGGCGGCCCGCGAAACCGAATGGAAAAAGCCGAGCTTTGTCGGCGAGCTGTTCATGGGGAGGCTGCGCAGCGAACTGATATTTCCCTTTCCGCAGCAGTCCGCCGAAGATAAGGCGGCCGGCGACAAGGTGCTGGCCGAACTGAAGGATTTCCTCGAGCAGCAGGTCGACGCCGACCAGATCGACGCCAAGGGGCAGATCCCCAAGAAGGTGACCAACGGTCTGGCCAAGATGGGGCTGTTCGGCATCAAGCTGCCGCAGGAATACGGCGGCCTCGGCATGTCCCAGGTCAACTACAACCGGATCGTGCAGCTGGTGGCGAGCCACTGTGCCTCCACCGCGGTGCTGTTGTCGGCGCACCAGAGCATCGGCGTGCCGCAGCCGCTGAAAATGTTCGGTACCGATGAGCAGAAGGCCAAATACCTGCCGCGCCTGGCCAAGGGGGAGCTGAGCGCCTTCGCCCTGACCGAACCGGAGGCCGGGTCCGACCCGGCGCAGATGACCACCACGGCGACCCTCACCGAGGACGGCGAGGCCTACCTGATCAACGGGCAGAAGCTCTGGATCAGCAACGGCCCGGAGGCGGGGCTGATGATCGTCAGGGCCCGCACCAACGATCCGGCGGAAAAACGGCCGGAAATCACCGCCTTTATCGTTGAAGGCAAGAGCGAGGGGCTGACCACCGTCCACCGCTGCGATTTCATGGGACTGAAAGGGCTGCAGAACGGGCTGCTCAATTTCGACAACGTGCGGGTGCCGAAAGAGAAC
>NZ_JBFHGD010000145.1:0-8547 GCF_041583255.1 Trichloromonas sp.
AGCAGGCTAAGAAAAGCCTGATCAAGGTTCCTCTGAAGGACCGCACCATTCCCTTCGACGTGCTGGGCAAGTTTGGCGCAGGTAAGGTTTTGCTGAAGTCGGCTTCGGCCGGTACTGGCGTTATTGCCGGTGGAGCAGCTCGCGCTGTCCTCGAAGTGGCCGGTGTAGGTGACATCCTCTCCAAGTGCCTTGGTTCCAACAATCCCCATAACGTGGTTAAGGCTACCGTGAATGCCCTCTCGCAGCTCAAGAGCGCCGAGGAAATCATGGAGCGCCGTGGGTTGCAGGCGTCTGCAGAGTAACTCGCGCCGACAAGGAGAAGGTCATGGCCGAACAGATCAAGATTACGTTGAAGAAGAGCGGCATCGGCCGCAAGGAATATTTTACCCGTGTGCTTAAGGGCCTCGGTTTGACCAAGCTGCACAAGACGGTCAGCCTGAAGGACACTCCCGAAATCCGGGGGATGATCCGCAAGGTTTCCCATATGGTCGAAGTCGAGGACTGATTCACTGAGGATTATGGATATGGATCTGAGTAATTTGAAACCGGCTATCGGTTCTACAAAAAATCGCAAGCGCATTGGTCGTGGACAGGGTTCGGGCACGGGCAAGACTGCAGGCAAAGGTCACAAAGGTCAGAAGGCCCGTAGCGGCGGCAGCATCAAGCCCGGCTTCGAGGGTGGCCAGATGCCTCTGCAGCGGCGCCTGCCCAAGCGCGGCTTTACTCCTCTCACCAAGAAAGTTTATGCCTTGGTTAACCTGCGTGATCTCGATGTTTTCGAGGCCGGGTCGGTGGTTGACCTGGCAGCGCTCGGCAAGGCTGGCCTGGTGAGCAATGTTCTCGACGGCATTAAGGTGCTCGGTGACGGTGATGTCACCAAGGCGTTGACGGTGCAGGCACATAAATTCAGCAAGTCGGCTCAAGAGAAGATTGAGGCGGCGGGCGGTAAGGCTGAGGTCATTTAAATTGATAAAAGCCATCCAGAACATCTTCAGTATCCCTGAACTCAGGCGTAGAATTCTATTCACCCTGGGAATGCTGGTTGTTTACCGGGTCGGCTGTCATGTGCCGACTCCGGGGGTTGACGCGCAGGTGCTGGCCAAGTTCTTCGAGGGTACCGAAGGTACCCTGCTTGGTCTGGTCAGTGCGTTTACCGGTGGCGCATTAGAGCGTATGACGGTCTTTGCTCTTGGTATCATGCCCTACATCAGTGCCTCGATTATTTTGCAGTTGCTGGCTGTCGTTTTCGAGCCTGTAGAGCGGCTTAAAAACGAAGGTGAGCAGGGGCGCAAAACGATTACCAAGTGGACACGCTACGGGACGGTTTTCCTCTCGATCATACAGGGTACCGGTATCGCTGTCGGACTGCAGACCATGCGCGGGCCGGCCGGAGAACTGGTCGTTCCTGATCAGGGGATGGGCTTTATCCTGCTGACTGTCATCACCCTGACGGCCGGTACGGCATTTATCATGTGGCTTGGTGAGCAGATCACCGAGCGTGGTATCGGCAACGGGATTTCGTTGATCATTTTTGCCGGAATCGTTGCCAACATGCCGTCGGCTGTTGTCAACTCGATCCGTCTTATTATTACCGGCGCCCTGACCCCGATCGTCACTCTGGCGGTTCTGGTGCTGATGGTCGCTGTGATCTGGGCCATTGTTTTCATGGAGCGTGGTCAGCGACGCCTGCCGATTCATTACGCCAAGCGGGTGGTAGGAATGCGCAACTACGGTGGCCAGACCAGTCATCTGCCGTTGAAGGTCAATATGAGCGGCGTCATCCCGCCGATCTTTGCCAGCTCCATCATCATGTTTCCGGCGACGGTGGCGAATCTGGTAGACGTGACCTGGGTGCAGACTCTGGCCTCGATGATGACGCCGAGCCATTGGCTGTATAATGTTTTTTTCGTTGCATTAATCATCTTCTTCTGCTATTTCTACACGGCTGTGACATTCAACCCGGTTGATGTCGCAGACAATGTGAAGAAGCAGGGCGGGTATATTCCTGGGATCCGGCCGGGTAAGCCGACCTCCGAGTACATCGATATGGTTCTCGGACGGCTCACCTTTGCTGGTGCAATTTACGTATCCGCCGTGTGTGTTTTGCCGACCATTCTGATCGGAAAATTCAGTCTGCCCTTTTACTTTGGCGGAACCTCGCTGCTGATCGTTGTCGGTGTTGGGCTGGATACGGCGTCGCAGATCGAGGCGCATCTGATTTCCAGATCGTATGAAGGTTTTATGAAAGGCGTTACCCTCAAGGGCCGTCACGGATAAGGGGAACTACTTGCTATGAAGCTTATTTTGCTTGGCCCCCCTGGCGCTGGTAAAGGGACGCAGGCTAAGATGCTGATGGACCGTTTCGGTATCCCGCAGATTTCTACCGGTGATATCCTTCGCGCAGCGGTCAAGGAAGGAACCCCGATGGGGGTCAAGGCCAAGTCGCACATGGATGCCGGTGGTCTGGTTCCTGATGAGGTGGTTGTCGGTATCGTTCGGGAGCGCCTGCAGAAATCCGATTGTGTCAAGGGTTTTATTCTGGATGGCTTTCCGAGGACCTTGCCTCAGGCAGATGCGCTGAACGAAAGCCTGGTCGAGCTTGGCAAGGATCTGGATGCTGTAGTGTCCCTCGAGGTTGATGTTGAGGCTCTGGTTGAGCGTCTCACCGGTCGCCGGACCTGCCGCGACTGCGGGCGTGGGTATCACATCAAGTTTGATCCGCCTGCCGTCGAAGGCAAGTGTGATGTTTGTGCCGGTGTTCTGTTCCAGCGCGATGATGACCAGGAGGAAACCATCCGCCGTCGTCTTGATGTTTATAATGATCAGACTTCGCCGCTGGTGGCCTACTACCGCGATGCTGATGTGCTGGTTGTGATCGACGGAATGCAGGAAATGAAGGTCGTTCAGGATCAGATCCTGAAGTCTCTTCAGGCTGATTAGGCGATTTCCGTGATCGTTCTCAAGTCCCGTGCCGAGCTCAATCAGATGCGCGAGGCGGGGCGCGTGGTCGCCGAGATTCTTCAGTTGCTTCGTGAGAAAGTCGTGCCCGGGGTAACTACCCTAGAGCTTGACCGGTTTGCCGAGCAGGAATGCAAGAAACGCAAGGTTCGTCCGGCCTTCAAGGGCTATGGTGGTTTTCCCTTTACTATCTGTTCGTCGCCGAACGAAAAGGTGGTCCATGGTTTCGCTGATGAAGTTCCCTTGCGTGAAGGCGATATACTGAGTATCGACTTTGGGGTGATCAGGGACGGTTTTTACGGTGATTCTGCAATCACTGTCCCGGTCGGCCGAGTTGATGCGGAAAAAGAAAGGCTGCTGCGGGTCACTCAGCTTTCACTTGACCTTGCGATAGCAGCCGCGGTAGCCGGAGGTCGGCTCTCTGATATCTCCAGCGCTGTGCAGACGTGTGTGGAAAAAGAAGGTTTCAGCGTTGTGCGTGAGTTTGTCGGTCACGGTATCGGCCGTCAGCTGCACGAGTCGCCGCAGATTCCCAACTTCGGGCCTCCCGGTCAGGGGCCTAGGCTGCGTCCCGGGATGACGTTGGCGATCGAGCCGATGATTAATGCCGGGAGCCCGGCAATTACCATACTGAAAGACGGCTGGACCGCCGTCTCCGTTGACGGCAAGCCCTCGGCCCATTTTGAGCATACGGTTGCTGTCACGGAAAGCGGACCAGAGGTTCTGACCCTGCCGTAATAAAGGTCATTTTTCAAAGCTACTGTATGCTTTGTTTTTTTAAGGCAACTTGACGAGTAAAGGAATCGACGATGAAAGTCCGCGCTTCGGTTAAGACAATCTGCGACAAGTGTAAGGTTATCAAGCGCAAGGGGATTGTCCGGATTATCTGTGAAAACCCCAAGCACAAGCAGAGACAGGGATAACTGGATTAGGAGGAACATAAATTGGCACGTATTGCTGGTATCGACTTACCAAGAAATAAACGGATTGAGGTGGCTCTTACCTACATCTATGGCATCGGCCGCGCCTCCTCCCAGGGGATCTTGACCAAGGCCGGCGTAGATTTCAATACCCGGACCGACGATCTCACTGAGGCTGAAGTTGCCAAGATTCGCGAGACCATGGACCGTGAGACCAAGGTCGAAGGTGACCTCCGGCGTGAGGTGTCCATGAACATCAAGCGTCTCATGGACCTCGGTTGTTACCGCGGTCTGCGGCATCGTCGCGGTCTTCCCGTTCGCGGGCAAGGGACCAAAACCAATGCCCGTACTCGCAAAGGCCCCCGTAAAACTGTGGCCGGCAAGAAGAAATAACTGGAGGAACGATGGCTAAGCCAGGCAAGAAAGTCGTAAGAAAAAAAATTGAAAAGAAGAACGTCGCCAACGGAGTGGCACACATTCAGGCGACCTTCAACAATACCATCGTCACGATTACTGATGTCAGTGGTAATGTGATTTCCTGGTCCACTGCCGGTGGTCGGGGTTTCAAGGGGTCCCGTAAGAGCACCCCATTTGCTGCTCAGGTTGCAGCTGAGGATGCGGCCAAGAAAGCTCAGGAGCATGGTATGCGCAGTGTTGTTGTGCATGTCAAGGGTCCGGGTTCCGGTCGTGAGTCTGCTTTGCGTGCACTGCAGGCGGCAGGCCTCAACATTACCCTGATCAAGGATGTCACCCCGATTCCCCACAACGGGTGTCGCCCCCCGAAGCGCAGAAGAGTCTAATCATATAAGGAGGACGAACGTTGGCTAGATACACCGGTCCCGTCTGCCGTCTGTGCAGAAGGGAAAATATGAAGCTGTTCCTCAAGGGGGACAGGTGCCATACTGATAAATGTGCAGTTGAACGCAGAAACTACGCCCCCGGTCAGCATGGGCAGGGACGCATCAAGGTTTCTGACTACGGCACTCAGCTGCGTGAAAAGCAGCGTCTCAAGAGAACTTACGGCCTGCTGGAGAAGCAGTTCCGTTCCTATTTCGATAAAGCCGACCGCATGAAAGGGGTGACAGGTGAAACTCTGCTTGTGCTTCTGGAGCGGCGCCTTGACAGCATGGTTTACCGCATGGGTTTCGTCACTTCGCGTAACGAAGGACGTTCCCTGGTGCGCCAGGGACATTTCCTGGTCAATGGTCGGCGGGTAGACATTCCTTCCTATCTGGTGCGTCCCGGTGATGTGGTTGAGCTGCGCGAGAAGAGTCGCCAGGTGGCCCGCATCAACGAAGCCCTTGACGGGGTCATGCGCCGCGGTCTTCCTTCCTGGGTCGAGCTTGATCGCACGGCCTTCAAAGGGACCGTTAAAACCCTGCCGGTTCGTGAAGAGATGACGACTCCTGTATTCCAGGAGCATCTCATCGTCGAATTGTTCTCCAAGTAATCCTGGCAGGCTTTAGCTGTAACCTCATTAGGGAGGATACGAATGTATAAAAACTGGAGAGACCTCATCAAGCCCAAGCGTCTCCAGGTTGAGTCGGAAACTCTGACCGATACCTACGGCAAATTTTACGCCGAGCCTTTTGAGCGTGGTTTTGGAACGACGCTGGGCAACTCGTTGCGCAGGGTGCTCCTTTCTTCGCTGCAGGGAGCGGCTATCTCTTCCGTGCGTATCAAGGGGGTTCTCCACGAGTTCTCCACCATTCCCGGCGTGACCGAGGATGTTACCGATATTATTCTCAACCTCAAGGGCGTGCTGCTGCGTCTGCACGGGAATGATAGTCGTAACGTCCGCATCGTCAAGAAGGGGGCTGGAGCTGTTACGGCCGGTGATATCATCACCGATTCCCACGTGGAAATCCTCAACCCCGATCATCACATCGCCACCTGTTCCCAGGAAGCTGATGTAGAAATTGACATGGTGGTGTCACTCGGCAAGGGTTATGTTCCCGCTGAACGTAACCGTGACGAGAAGGCTCCGGTGGGCACGATTCCGATCGACTCGATCTTCTCGCCGATCAAGAAGGTCAACTTTACGGTTACCAATGCCCGCGTCGGTCAGATTACCGACTATGACAAGCTGACCATCGAGATTTTCTCTGATGGCAGCGTGCGTCCCGACGATGGATTGTCCTATGCGGCCAAGATCATCAAGGAGCAACTGCAGATCTTCATCAATTTCGATGAAGAATCTGAACCTGCTGAAGAGGAAGTCAGCGAATCGACCGGAAAGATCAATGAGAACCTCTACCGCAGCGTAGATGAACTTGAGCTTTCCGTCCGCAGCGCCAACTGCCTGAAAAATGCGAATATCCGCCTCATCGGCGATCTGGTGCAGCGTTCGGAAGCCGAAATGCTCAAGACTCAGAACTTCGGTCGCAAGTCGCTGAATGAAATCAAGGATATTCTGAGCGAGATGGGTCTGACTCTTGGGATGAAGCTGGAAAGCTTCCCTGATCCCGAATATCTCAAAATGATTCAGAAGGGGAGCGAGGAAGACTGATTCCGCCGCCCGAGGATTAACGAAGAAAGGACCACAGAACAATGCGTCACAATAAATCCGGAAGACGGCTCGGTCGCAATTCCAGCCACCGTTCCGCTATGATGCGCAACATGGTGACTTCGCTGCTCGAGCACGAAAAAATCACCACCACCGACTGTCGCGCCAAGGAATTGCGGAAGGTTGCCGAGAAGATGATTACCCTCGGTAAGCGCGGTGATCTGCATGCACGCCGTCAGGTGCTGCAGGTGGTGCGCGACAGCAAGGTCGTCGCCAAGCTGTTTGATCGTCTGGCACCCCGCTATCAGGATCGCCCCGGCGGATATACCCGGATCATCAAGCTGTCCAATCGACTCGGGGACAATGCATCCCAGTCGATCATCGAACTGGTTGAGGAGGGGTTCACTCCCCGTCCTCGCAAGCAGGCAGCTGCTGCTCCTGTTGCGGCGCCGGTTTCTGAGGTTGCTGCAGACGTTGCCGATGAGGCTGCTGAAGAGCAGGTCTGAGCAGCTTTACAAGTTGAAACAAAAAGGCAAGGAGTTCTCTCCTTGCCTTTTTTTGTGGGCTTTAACCTGTAGTTAATTCAAGGGTATGGTCCTTGACGGTTTGCGAAAAAACGTGGTAAGTTACTCCACTTTTTAGTTTCGGAGAGCCGATGTATTTCCCCACCTCAGAGCAATTTGCCGACCTTGCCGAACAAGGGAATCTGATCCCGGTTTATCGGGAGATTCTCGCCGACATGGAAACTCCCGTTTCCGCTTTCAAAAAAATTGACGATGGTGCGACCTCTTTTCTGTTGGAAAGTATCGAAGGTGGGGAGAAATGGGCCCGTTACTCCTTTCTCGGCAGCGGGCCAGGACGGGTTTTCCGCAGTCGTGGACTGAATTACGAGATTCTTGAGAACGGTCTGGTTGTTGCCGGCGGTCCTTGTCGCGACCCCCTCGATGAATTGAAGGCCTTCATGGCTCCTTACCGGCCGGTGCAGGTTGATGGGTTGCCCCGTTTTTTCGGTGGTGCGGTCGGTTATCTCGGTTACGACATGGTTCGTTTTGTCGAAGTGCTGCCTGATGCCAATCCGTCTGAAATCGGTGCCTATGATTCCTGTTTTCTGCTGACGGAGAAGCTGCTGATTTTCGACAACATGCGGCAGAAGATCAAGGTCGTTTGTAATGTTCACCTGCCGCCGGGAGCCGACCCTGCTGCCGCCTATCGACGTGGGACGGAACAGATCGAGGCGATGATCGAGCAGTTGCGCACCCCGCTGCCGCGAGCAAGAGTCACGACCCAGGTCGATGATCAGCCGATGCAGGCCAATTTTACCCGCGAAGGTTTTACGGCGGCGGTCGAAAAATGCAAGGAATACGTGCGGGCCGGGGATGTCATCCAGGTCGTACTGTCGCAACGTTTTCATGGTGACCTCGGCACCACGGACCCCTTCGATATTTACCGGGCGCTACGGACTATCAACCCGTCGCCCTATATGTTTTTTCTGCGTTTTGGCGAAACCCTGGTGATCGGGGCCTCACCCGAGGTGCTGGTGCGCAAGGAGGGGGCGCAGGTCGAGGTCCGGCCCATCGCCGGCACCCGCCCTCGGGGCGCTTCGGTAGATGAAGACCGCTCTTTGGAAAGCGATCTGCTGGCCGACCCCAAAGAGTGCGCCGAGCATATCATGCTGGTCGATCTGGGGCGAAACGATTTGGGCAGGGTCTGCTGTACCGGTTCCGTCGAGGTCAGTGAGTTGATGGTCGTCGAGCGCTATTCCCACGTCATGCACATCGTGTCCAATGTACGTGGTCGCCTGCAGGCCGGTAAGGACGCCTTCGATGTGTTCCGGGCCACGTTTCCGGCCGGAACCCTGAGCGGGGCGCCGAAAATCCGGGCCATGGAAATCATAGACGAACTTGAACCCTGCCGCCGTGAGATCTATGGCGGCGCGGTCGGCTACTTTTCCTTCTCCGGGAACATGGATATGGCCATTGTCATTCGTACCCTGGTCGTGCAGGGGGGGCAGATCTGCCTGCAGGCCGGGGCCGGCATCGTCGCCGATTCCGATCCCGAGGCTGAATACCAGGAGACGGTCAACAAGGCGCGCGGCGCCATGACTGCGCTCGCCATGGCGCGAAAGGGGCTCAACTGACCATGCTCCTGATGATCGACAACTAC
>NZ_JBFHGD010000146.1:0-8547 GCF_041583255.1 Trichloromonas sp.
CGCCTACGAAACGGTACAGCTCGAAGACGGCTCACTGCCGCTGCTGCACCCGATGAGCGAAGTGGCCGGGCGGATGTCGGTGCAGGTGGGAGCCCATTTCCTGCAGAAGGAAAACGGCGGCAAAGGGGTGCTGCTCGGCGGCGCGCCGGGGGTTCGCCCCGCCAAGGTGGTCATCCTCGGCGGCGGTACGGTCGGCAGCAATGCCCTGCGCATCGCGGTCGGCATGGGTGCCGATGTGACCGTCATCGATCTCGATTCGCGGCGGCTCGGATTTCTCGACGACCACTACGGCAACCGCATCCATACCCTGATGAGCAACTCGCAGAACATCGAGGAGGAGGCCCGCCGGGCCGACCTTCTGATCGGCGCGGTGCTGGTGACCGGGGCGCGGGCTCCGGTTTTGGTAAAACGCGGGCTGCTCAAACAGATGGAACCGGGGAGCGTCATCGTCGACGTGGCGGTCGACCAGGGCGGATGTGTGGAAACCATCCACCCGACGACCCACGACACCCCGGTCTACACGATCGACGGCGTGCTTCACTACGGCGTGGCCAACATGCCGGGGGCGGTCAGCCGCACCAGCACCTACGCCCTGACCAACGCCACCCTCCCCTACGTGCGCAAGATCGCCGCCCTCGGGCTTGTGACTGCGGCCAGACAGGACGAGGCCCTGGCCAGGGGGATCAACACCTTCGGCGGCATGCTCTGCAACCAGCCGGTAGCCGCGGCCCAGGGTCTGCCCTGGCAGCCCTGCCCGCTGTAGCCGCTACACATTTTACGCAGTATCTCTTTTCCAGCCATCAAACCTCCTCCAGAGTCGGCTGATTCCCCGAAAAGGAGATATTTTTGCGGCCCCGGGTCCCCGCCCGGGTTTTTTTTTGCGTTGCGCCGCAGTGTGTTCGCCCTCGCTTGCAGCAACCAGCCGGTTGTTATTCCGCAATGCCGGGCAGACACAGGGGTCTTCCCCTAAGACACCGCGAAGGTATCGATCAGGTAGCGGGCGATGCTGCGCTTGGGCGGCAGGGTCGGCATCTCGGTGACAGCGAACCAGCGGGCGTCCTCCAGTTCCTTCTCTTCCACCACGATCTCGCCACCGGCGTAATCGGCGACGAAACCGGCCATCAGCTGGCTGGGAAAGGGCCAGCTCTGGCTACCGACGTAGCGGATGTTCTGCACCCGGATTCCGGTTTCTTCCAACACCTCGCGGGCGACCGCCTCTTCCAGGCATTCCCCCCGATCAAGAAAACCCGCCACCAGGCCGTAGCGCCCGTCCGCCCATTCGGCCTTGCGCACCAGCAGCACTTCGTCGCCGCGCCGCACCAGCACAATGACGCAGGGGTGGATGTGCGGGAAATGCAGGGCGCCGCAGGCAAGGCACGTCTTTCCCGACTCCTGCGCAATCCTCTCCATCCGGCCGCCGCAGCGACTGCAGCAGCGGCTGTTCTTTTCCCAGTGCAGAACCTGGGCACCCAGCGCTCCAAGAGACAATAATTCCAGCGACAGCTTCGGTTCGGCCGACTGCAGGTGTTCCGCCGTCAATCCTGCGGGAACCGGCAGCTGGCGCGATACCGGCAGCACCCGGCAGGGGCGCCCCTGCCAGCGGCCGATATAGACGGCCGACTCCCCGCTCAAGCCTCCCGGCAGATCGCCGTCCGGCAGCTCAAGCTCGCGCACCAGCAGTTCGGAGCCGCGAACCAGCAGCCAGACCCCCTCCCCGCCGGGATCGTCTTCGGCGAACTGGGGCTGGAAAAGATGCTTGATCGACTCGTGGTTGAAGGGCAGATGCTGGGGAGAAGGATAAAAATCGGGATACGGGGACATACGTTCTCTTCCTGTTTCAGCAACCGGCCTCAAGGTTCTGCCAGAGCAGCAACGCCAGCTGGGTCTTGCCATCGGGGATTTGCCCGGCGGCAACCATGGCCAGGGCCTCGGCCAGCGGCAGCGGCAGCAGCTCAATATATTCGTCAGGCTCCAGCGCCTGGGGCACGGCCCGCAGTCCGCTGGCGGCAAAGAGGTGGATGCGCTCATCGCAGAACCCGACCGCCGGGAGCATTTCACCGAGCTTGACAACCGTCTCGGCACAGTAGCCGACCTCCTCGATCAGCTCCCGCCGCACGCAGTCTGCGGGCGACTCCCCCGGTTCGAGCCGACCGGCCGGGATTTCCACCACCATCCCGCCGAGGGCCGGCCGGAACTGGCGGATCAGCACCACCCGGCCGTCGTCGAGCAGCGGCAGCACGGCCGCGCCGCCGGGATGGCGCACCACCTCGAATTCGGCCCGGCGTCCGTCGGGAAGCTCATGTTCCTCGATGGCCAGGGAGATGATGCGGCCGTTGAATATGTTTTTGTCGCGGGTTTTCATGGGCAGAAGATAACAGGAGGCAACAGCAGCGGCAAGGGGAATGTGTCGACTACCTCCCCTGCGCGGGGGGCATGACCATCAGCAGTTCACCGGAGACCGCCCGAAAGCTCATCGGCAGCCGGCCGTGGGGGTCGCCGTCAATCTGCACCGGCACCTGATCACCCTGCACTGTCAGCTCGCGGGCCTTGAACAGCAGCCCCCCGGCGGGGGCCAAGGGCTGCTTCAGCAGCATCCGCAGCAGGCCGTGGAGCAGCCCCAGGCGCCCCGGACGCTGCAGCAGGCAGACTTCGAACTGATCATCCGTCAATGCGGCCCCGGGAGTGATGGAAAAGCGCCCGCCGTACAGGCGGCCGTTGCCGATGATCAGGCCGTAGCCCGTGCGCTGAGAGCCATCCTCGAGGACAATTTCGAGGGGTTCCGGGGGATGCTCGAAGAAGACCCTGAGAGCGCTGACCAGATAGGCCAGCTTGCCCAGGCGCCGTTTGAGCCGAAGATCGACCCGGTGCACCACCTCGGCATCGAAGCCGGCGCCGGCCATAAGCAGAAACCGGCTATCGCCGGCCCGGCCCAGGCAGATCGAGGTCGGCGATCCGTTCAGGGCGATCCGGCAGGCGGCGGCGATATCGAAGGGGATGTCGGCCTCAAGGGCAAAGACGTTGGTCGTCCCGAGAGGAATGAAGGCCAACGGGATACTCGACGGCGCCAGGCCATTGATAACCTCGTTGAGGGTGCCGTCGCCACCGGCGGCGACGACCAGGTCGAACCCGCCGGACTTCGCCTCGGCCGCGGCCCGGGCGGCGTCGCCGCGGGCGCCGGTCAGAAAGAGTTCAACCCGGGCCCCCTGTTCGGCCAGACAGAGTTCGGCCTGGCGGATTTTGGCGGCGGCATTGCCGCCGGCAACCGGGTTGGCAATCAGCTTGATCTGCCGGGGGATCTTTCCCGCTCCATCCATGTCAGTCCCTCGTTTCGTTAGTGAATATGAACCAGGCGACTGCCATCCTGCCCTCCGAGCAGCACCGGCTCGGCTTCGGGCACCCCGAGATGACGATCGCGCAGAGCAAGGATACCTGTCTGGACATAGGCCAGCAAGCGATTTTCCATCTGCCGGGCAAGCTCTTTTTCCTCCCGCGCAAGGTCGTCGGACGTGGCCGGCGGAAAACCGAGACCGTAGCGATACAGCCGGGGCTTCTCCTTCGGAGCAATCATCAGCAGCCGGTCCCCCTCGATCAGGGCCACCAGTTCTTCGCCGCCGGAAGGCTTGATCACGGCGAAGCCCTCATCCTGCAACGACGGCGAAAAGAGGTTGCGCCCCCAGCCCTGGTGCGGGTCGTTCATGCCGAGCAGGCCGAGGACGCTCGGCCCGATGTCGACCTGGCTGGCCACCGTCTGCCGGCGCTCGGCGTGATCACCCAGCAGTCCGGGGGAATAAAAGAGGAGCGGGACGTGGAATCGGGAGAGCATCATCGGGGTGATCATCGGCGGCGAACCGAAACCGTGATCGCCGGTAATGACAAACAGGGTGTTGTCGAAATAGTCTTCCTGCTGCGCCATGCGGAAGAATTCCCCCAGCGCCCAGTCGGCGTAGCGCATGCCGTTGTAGCGACCTTCATAGGCGTCACCGGTTCGAATCCGCTCGAAGGGGAGCGGTTCGGGCAGGTTGAACGGGGCATGGTTGGAGAGGGTCAGGATGCTGGCGAAAAACGGGCCCCTGGCGGCCATCTCCTTGAATTCCTGGTTGGCCCGGGTGAACACGTCATGGTCGGAGACGCCCCAAACCGGGTCGACAAAGGTGGGGTTGACGTAATCGCCTTCACCGATAAAACGATCCATGCCGTGCTGGCGGAAGAAGCCTTCCTTGTTGTCCCAGGAGAAGAGCCCGTTGTACAGAAACAGCGACTGGTAATCGTTGTTGTGCAGCAGGGTCGGCAGCCCGGAGAATTCCTGGTTGGCCTCCATCATCTTCATCAGGTATTCGTAGCCGGGCAGATTGGGAAAGGAGGTCAGCGTCGCGTAGACCCCCTGGTGGGTGTGGGTGCCGTTGGAAAAGGCCCGCTCAAAGAGGATCCCCTGCTGCGCCAGCTGATCGAACTCTGGGGTCAGCGCCGCAAGGGAGCCAAGGGCGCCGACGAAACGGGCGGAAAAGCTTTCCATGAGGATGACCACCACGTTAACCGGCTTGCCGTTTTCGGAATGGCGCACCGGCAGGGTCGAAGCCGGCGCCAGTTCACGGCGCAGCAGCGGGTGTTCGGAATCACCGAGAGAAATCTCGCTGGCAAGGGTCAGCATCCTGCGGCTGGTTTCCAGGGCCGCCTCGGGCGTCAGCGACTCGGTCCAGAACGCCTGCTTGCTGTACAGCTTATCCCAGCCGCTGCGCGTCAGGGTAAAGATGCCGTTTAGCGCCAGGTGGTTGGCAAAGGTCGACTCGGAGAAAAAGGCATCCCCCCAGCGCAGCGGTTCGTGCCCGACCCCGCCGCGGGAGGCGAAAACCATTACCGCCAGGATGACCGCCCCCCCCATCACCCTGAGCATCGAGCCCCGGAGACTGGCGACAGGCCGGATATTCGCGAGGCAGCGCCGATACAACCAGCGCAACCCAACCAGAAAAACGAGAGCCAGCGCCAGCCAGATCAGGCTGTAACGGAAGACGGGGTAGCCGTCCCAGATCATCCCGGCAACGATCTTCGGGTGCCCGACGTATTCGTAGACCAGCGAATTGAACCGGCTTTCAAATTCGCCGTAAAATTCGGCTTCGGCCACGCCGAGAAAAATCAGCCCCCCGGCCAGCAGGGCGAATCCGCCGACCAGCGCGGAACGCAAGCGCGGCGGCAGCAACACCAGCAGCAGAAACAACGGGATCAGCAGGTACGAGCTGACCGCAAGATCGAAGCGCAGGCCGACCAGAAAGCTCTGCAGCAGTATACCGGTATCCACCTGCTGGGCGAAATTGACATTGCGCAGCAGCAGCAGCAAGCGCAGCGCCGCGAAAACAACCAGCAGCAAGACATAGACGCCGGCAATAAAACGGGCCTCAGGCGGGAAAAACTGGCGGATTTTCTGCAATAGAACTTTCATCGACACACCTCTCTACCGGTTGGCTTCCGCCGCCGGCATTGGACGGGTTCGTAACATGAACGCATATAGAAGCAAGGCAACCGTCCAGCAGATTGCCGCGGTCCAGATATTGTGCGAAACAAAATGCGCCCCTCGCGCCACCTGGCCGAACCCGAACAACGCGCCCAGGCCAAATCCGCTCGCCAGCCCTACCAAAGCCAGCCGGCGCCGCCGATAGAGGGCAAAATAGAGGCTCATCAGGGAAAACCCGCCCGCGGCATGGCCGGCGGGAAAACACTTCCCTTGCTTGCAGCCGGCAGGAGGCGCCTCAAACAGGCGCACGTAAGGGACATCGCCGCCGTACAAATCGCAATCCCAGGGACAGTGGCGGTTGGTCATCTGCTTGCCCAGCGAGACCAGGCCGGTCCCCAACCCGATGCTCAGGCACAGAAACAGCGCCGTGCGGCGCCAGAAACGCAGCCGCTTGCAGGCAAACGAGCCCCCCCAGGCGGCCAGCGCACCGGCTCCACACAGCAGCACCAGGTACTTGCCGCCCGTGTGAATCAGGCCGCCGGCCCACCAACTGTGCTTGTAGGGCCAGAACTGCAGCATCGGGTCAAAAAAAGGCGCGGACAGCCGCAGGTCCCAGTCGGTCAACTCGAACAGCCCGGCCAGCAGAACAAACAACGCAAACGGCAGCAGCGCGTGCCGCAGCCAGAATTTCAAATTCTCACCCTTGCTCATCGGTCACTCGTAGCGATGGGATTTGAAGAGCTCGAAGGCCGTCTGGTAATAGGCGGTGGCGCGGTCGGCCAGTGCCGGGTCCGCCTCCGCCGGTTCCAGGCTGTCGCTATCGGCACTATAGCGGAAGAAATCCGTGGCCCCCTGCAGACCGAGCACCACCATGCGCTCACCGTCGATATACGCCACATCGTGGTTGTGATTAAGCAGCAGCGGCCGTGCGCCTGCGACAGGATTCAGCACGTTCTGCCCGTAAAAAGGCGCCGTGTAGGAAAGCCCCAGCAGGTTGAGAACGGTCGGCGCGATATCGATCTGGCTGGTGATCGTTTCGACGGTTTTCGCCGGCAGCCGCCCAGGCGCGTAAAAGAGCAGCGGGATCCGGTATCGTTCGACCGGCACCTGGGCGCGGCCGTAGACCCTGGCGTCATGATCGGCGACCACCACGAACAGGGTATTGTCGTACCAGTCATGTTCCGGGGCCAGGGCGAACAGGCGGCCGAGGGCGTAGTCGGCATAGCGGACACCGGCACGACGCCCGCCGCCCTCGGCAGGCACCCCTTCGATCCCTGCGGGAAAGGTGTAGGGCTTATGGTTGGAGGTGGTCATGATGATGGAGAAGAAGGGTTGCCCCTGCTGATGAATGCCGTCAAAGTAATCGAGGGCATGGCGAAACAGGTCTTCGTCGCAGACGCCCCAGATATTGGCGAAAGTCGGCTCCGGAATGTCGGCCCGGTCACTGATGGCGAAGCCGTTGCTGGAGAAAAAGTGGTTCATGTTGTCGAAATAGCCGTAGCCGCCGTAAAGAAAGCTGGAGTGGTAGCCGTGCTCGGCCATTACCTTCCCCCAGTTGGCGACCCCCTCGCTCCCCGGCCGCTTGACGATCGACTCGCTCGGGATCGGCGGGAAGGAGGTCGAAATGGCTTCGAGTCCGCGCACGGTCCGGGTGCCGGTGGCGAAGGCATTGCGAAACAGCAGTCCCGACTCGGCCAGGCGATCGAAATTGGGGGTCAGCTGGCGCTTGCCGCCGTAGGCGCCGACATAGCCGGCGCCAAGGGATTCTTCAACGATCACCACCACGTTCATCTTTCCGAGTCCGGCGGGGTTTTCGGCAAAGGCCCGGTTGATATTCTGCAGCTCGTCAGTAACGAAGTCGCCGCCGCCTTTCGCCAGGCCTTCGCGAACCAGGGCAAAAGCGCGATCGTCCTCGATGGTCCGATAGTGCTGGGTATAGTCGAGATTGTTGGTGAAAAAGGCCTGAAACAGGCTGCTGATGCCATTGCTGCTGATCTGGTTGCTGACCCGGTTGGCCGAAAAAGCCAGGGTCGTGGTGGAAAATCCGAAGGCCGCCAGGGCAATCAGCAGCGCGTGCAGCGCAAAAGCCTTGCCGCGTTCCCGCAAACGGGCGGGCTTGGCCAAGGCGGCGTCCATATGTCGCCAGCACCATCGGTACATAACCCCGGCCAGCAGCAGCATCCCCAGGATGACCTGGAGCACGGGGTAGGAATCCCAGACATTCACCAGCACTTCGGTGGGATAGATCAGGTAGTCGACGGCGACCAGGTTGAAGCGGGAATCGAACTCGTCGAAAAAGAAATATTCCACCGACGCCAGGTACAGCATCCCGAACAGCAGCAGAAAGAATGTCACCCCGGCCAGCCGGCGATGCAGCCGGTGGCTGGTAATACCTACCGGCATCAGCAGGCGGTAAAGGGAAAACGGGGCCAGCAGGTAAATCAGTTCAACGCTGTCATTGGCCAGTCCGCCGAGCAGAATGAAGGGAACCTGCGCGAAGGAAATCCGCGCGGGCAAGCCGAAAGCCCACCAGAGCACCAGGCGCAGCAGCAGCGAAAGCAGCAGGTAGATTCCGGAGACCAGCAGCAGAGGACGAAAAAAATCAGTCAGCGCACCCTTCATAAACAACTCCCGTCCATTTTCATGATGTCGGCCGACAGTCGACGACCGCGAAAAACTGGCATCAGCAAGCGCAGCGCCAGCCCCGCAGCAACCGCTGTGAGCAGCAGCTCAACCCCGTGCCCCTGCATCTGGCCGCGCACAGGCGACCAGATTTCGGACGCAACCAGCCCATCCGGCAGGGTCAGGCTGACTATCAGCAGCGCAATTTGAACAGCGTGTTTAGCGGATTTCACGATCCTGAACATCCCTTCAAAAAATCGGGGCCTTTAACAGAAAAGGCCCCGGAGGCAAAGGTGAGAGCGTCTTTCGCCCTAACCTGCATCCTTATTTTGCAAGGGGCTTGCCAGCCAATCAAGTTGCTGTTTTTAAAGGGAATAGACAAAAAAAATACGCCCGCCGCGTATAAATATTTATACGCGGCGGGCGTATTTTTTTTGTCTATTCCCTTTAAAAACAGCAACTTGATTGGCTGGCAAGCC
>NZ_JBFHGD010000147.1:0-8448 GCF_041583255.1 Trichloromonas sp.
GAACAAACCGGCATTCGCAAGGTCATCAATCTGAGCGACACGGCGATTGCCGATAACACCGGGGCGACGATCGGCCTGGTTCGAGTGCTGGTTTACGAAGACTGAGCCACCTCGCGCAAAATCATCCGTGACAACGAAAAAGGAGCCCCCCGGGGTTCCTTTTTTTATTTCCCGGTTTTTCAAATTACCCCCCCGCCGGTCTAAAACAAAATTTCCCTATGGTATAATTAAGAATATTATAGGCATCCGGGAGGTTTCCGGGTGTTTCTCTCTGTCCTGATGTACCGAACCGAGCAACGGGGGATAGCTGAAATGACAAACAGAAAAGCAGTGAAAGAGAACGACACCCTCCTCCAGCACATGCAGGCGGTCAAGGAGGGTAAGCGGCATTTTGAGAACGCGTTCCAAGGCGTGTCCCGGATGATTTTGGAGGAGGATATCGAGAAGGTCGTGGTCAATGGCAAGACCACCTACGACTTTAAAATTTTTCGGACCGGGCGCAAGCATGTCATCGGCATGTACGATGAAATCAACAGTTTTGTCTCCTTTGTCAAGGATGCCGCCGAGGGGGGCTCCTCCAAGGAGATGGCTTTTGTGCTGGTCGGCGAACCCGGCAACGGCAAGACCTTTTTCGTCGAGTTTCTCTGCGGCAAATACCGCAGTTTCCTGTCCCGGCCGGAGAACTGCAAGTACACCTTCCAGTTCACCGGCCTGGATACGCTCGGCAGTTACGGGCGCATCGGCGTGATCGAATCGCAGACCTACGAAGATCCCATGGTGCTGGCGATGAATTTTTTCGATAGCCCGGAGGAAACCCGTGCGTTTCTGGGCAAGCAGGGGTTTTCTCCGAAAGACATCGAGACCCTGTATCTCGATTACCGGCCCCTGGGGGCCTGCAGCGCCTACATCTGGAACGACCTGCGCGCCTACGTCGGCGGTGATACCGACGAGATGCTCAAACACATCAAAATCGTGCCGGTGCCCTTGACCGAAAGTCTCGGCACGGTGACCGGCAAGTATGCGGCCAAAGACAAGATCACTTCGAGCGCCGTCGACCTGCTGGGGGAAGAATCGATCCAGCGCCTGCTGCACATCACCGACACCAACAACCCCTACCGATTCGACCTGCGGCGCGGGGCCCTGGCCCGGGTGGCCGGCGGTGGCATCCATTTCTCCGACGAAATATACAAAAACAAGAAAGACCTGGTGCAGGTCTATCTCGGCGTGATCCAGAACCGGGTGATCGAAATCGACGGCTACAAGTGGCCGATCGACTCGCTGATCATCGCCACCAGCAATAACGCCGAATTCAATCGCTTCCTCGCCGAAAAGGAAGAGGCGCCGATCGTCGACCGCTGCCGCATCTGCTACGTCTCCCACAATACGAATTACCGCATGCAGAACCACCTGACCGCTTACGCCATCGGCAGCGACACCAAAACCACCCTGACCCGCGAGGATCTGCATCAGGATCCCAACCTCAACTATGCGGCGTCAATCGCAGTCATCCTGTCACGGTTGCCCCATTCCGAAAAGCTCACCCCGGTCGAGACCATGAAGCTGGCCGCCGGCGAAGTGGCCGGCGAGAAGAGTCTCAAGGCCCTGGCCGAGGTGATCGATACGCTCAATCAGGACCCTGACATTACCAAGCGGTTCGGCCAGAAGGGCCTGGGGCAGCGCAATCTCGGGCGTGCCATCCAGTTGTTGGTGGAGAGTTCCGAAACCAACGAGGGCCGCTGCATGGTCGCCTACGATGTGTACAATGCCGTCGAAAGGGTGATTCTTGACTACGTCTCCGATGCCCACGACCGGGCCAAGTATCTTGAAGATTTGAAGATTGCCCGGAGCCTGTATCGCGAGCGGGTGATGACCGAGATGTTCAATGCCTATATGGACGAACCCTACGCGATCCGCAAAGACGTTATGAATTACGTCAATACCATCATCGGCATCGATGCCGAAAGTCTCGGCCCGGACAGGATGTGGAAATACAAGGATCCGCAGAGCGGCGAACTGCGAGCGCTGAAGATCGACGAACGCTACGTGCAGAATGTCGAAGATCGTCTCGGTCTGAAGACCGAAGAGCAGCGCGAGGCCTTTCGTACCGCAGTTCGCAAGGTTTACGGGCAGAAAATTTCCGTCGACCCCAACTATGATTTCATGGATAACCTCGAACTGGTCAAGGCGGTTACCGACGTGCGTCTCAAGTCGGATATCGCCGGGGCCGGCAGCCTGATCGGTGCGCTGGCTAACCGTACCAACGAGGAAAACCAGAAACTCTATGACCGCATGATCGATACCATGCTGAACAAGCTCGGCTACTGTCGAACCTGTGCCCAGAAGACGATCGAGTATTTCTGTACCCAGGAGGATGAAAGGTAAAGGGGCGAGGCGACGATGAACCCCAAACTGAAGGACTTTTTCAACAGCATCAAGGCGCAAGGGCTATCCGCCGAGCGGGAGCGTCAGCTGCTGCAGGAGCTGCATTCCGGCTGCGACCATGGACTGGTCCCGCCGCCGGCTGGTCCGCTGCATCGGCTGGGGGACATCTTTGCCCAACTCTATGGCGTCAGCGACCTCTGTGCCATGCAGAAGATGGAGTCCGGGCAGGGGGCGTACACGACCAACATCCGTTCCCTTGACGAACTGCTCGAACGGGACAAGCAGCGGGAAAAGGATGGCTTTCCCCGCAAGATCCGGGTTGGTCGCATGATCAAGCCCGGCCGGGGGGATGACGACAAGGTGGTCGTAGTGCCGACCACGGTCGAGGAAAAGTTCATCCATGACCCCACTTTTAAGCCCCCCGAAAAGGGGGATTCCACGGGAGGCTCCGGCGACGGCGAGGAAGGGGAGGTCATCGGAGAGCAGCCGCTGCGCCCTGAACCGGGGGCGGGCACCGGGGAGGCCGGCCAGGGGGAAGGGGGGGAGCACGAGGTCGAGTCGAGCGCATATGATCTCGGGCGAATCCTTTCCGACAAATTCGAGCTGCCCAACCTGAAAGAAAAGGGCAAGAAACGCTCCCTGACCCGCTATACCTACGACCTTACCGACAAAAACCGCGGGTTCGGCCAGGTGCTCGATAAAAAAGCCACTCTGCGCAGCGTGCTCGAAACCAACATCGGGTTGGGAAACGTTCCCGACTTCAACGATATCGACACCAGTCGGTTCCTGATTACGCCCAGGGACAAAGTCTACCGGGTGCTCTCCAAGGAGAAAGACTACGAATCGCAGGCGATGATTTTTTTCCTGCGCGACTATTCCGGCTCGATGGCCGGCAAGGCGACCGACATCGTGGTCACTCAGCATGTGCTGATCTACAGCTGGCTGCTGTTTCAGTACGAGAGGCAGGTCGAGACGCGGTTTATTCTGCACGATACCGAAGCTCGCGAGGTGTCTGACTTTTATACCTATTACAACTCCAAGGTGGCTGGCGGCACCAAGGTGGCGGTGGCGTACCAGATGGTCAACGAAATCGTCGACAAGGAGAACCTGGCCAAGGATTACAACATTTACGTGTTTCACGGCACCGATGGCGACGACTGGGATTCCAGCGGCACGGATGCCCTGCCCGAGCTGGAAAAAATGCTCAAGTATGCCAGCCGCGTCGGGGTTTCCATTGCCGAGCACGTCGGGTCGATGAGCAACGCCGGCAATACCGAAGTGCAGAGATATCTCAACCAATCCGGATTGCTCGAAAAACATCCCGACCTGCTCCGTCTCGATGTCATGGGGGAAGACGCCGACGAACCGCGTCTTATCGAGGGGATCAAGACGCTCATTTCATGAGAGGAGAAAGGAGCGAGGAGCCTTGAGCTTTTTCCTCGGGCCTGGAAACTATGGAACTCATCAGCCAGCATACGAAAAAGATTATGGAAGGGTGCAAAGAGCGCGCTCGCGACGCCGGTCTGCGGTTTGACAACGAAACCCTCGAATATATCGTCACCAACCGTGACATGCTCGAACTCTCACCCAAAATCATGATTCCGACCTTGTACGACTACTGGGTGCAGGATGTCGAGGTGCTCAAGGAAAAAGGGCGCTACGAACTCTATCCCGGCAATCCCTATGAAACGGTCATCAACACCCGGCCGGCCATCTCCTTTTACAACGACAACAACCCCGACTGGCTCAACGTGATGATCTTCTACCACGTGCTGGCCCACATCGACTTTTTTCAGAACAACACCTTTTTCCGTCACACCTGGGACTTCGACCTGACCGGCCGGGCCCTGGCCGATAAGCGACTGCTCGCCAGGCTTCGCTCCGAAAAGGGGCGCTGGGTCGACTATGTGATCGAGTTCTCCCGCGGCATCGACAATCTGGTCGGCTATTTTGACGAACTGTCGCAGCTGCATCGACCAACCAGTGGCGGCTGTTCGCGGCGGCTTGACTATTATTTCGATGTCTTTTTACAGCAGCTGAAAAAAGTCAGAACCAGCCAGTATGTGAAGGAAATCGATCGCTTCAACGAGTGTCTCCGTAGGTACGGCGAACTGGGGGAACAGACGTTTTTTGCCGATACCGCGGTAAAATATCCAGAATTTGAAGCGCTGTTCGAAAAAAGCAGTCGCGTGGCCAAGGGCCGCAAGCGGGACCTGCTGCAGTTTTTGATGGATCACTCCGAGTTCCTCAACAAGGAAGAAAACAAGTGGATGAAAACGGTGATGGAGGTCGTTCGCAAGACCTCCATCTACTTCCAGCCGCAGATCCGCACCAAGATCATGAATGAAGGCTGGGCCAGCTACTGGCACGAAAAACTGTTCATGCGGGATGAGCGGATCCGCGGCCACGAAATAGAGTTTGCCCGGGCCCATGCCGGGGTCACCGCCCTGCCGCGGGTGGGGATGAATCCTTACGCGCTGGGAATGCGGTTGTTCTATTTCATTGAAGAGATGGCCGACAAGGGGAAGCTTTCCTATGATTTCCAGCGCTTGCACGATGTTAGAAAGCGTGAGTCATACAACAGAAAAGTCGGCGCGGGGCTGAAGACCATTTTTGAGGTGCGTGAAAATCTCTGTGATTTCATGCTTGTCAATTCCTTCGTTGATCAGGATTTCGTCAACAAGAACAATTTGTTTATCGCCGACCGGCGGATTAATCCGGCACGGATGACCTGGGAGGTCTACGTCAAAAGCCGCAAGGCCGAGGATTATCGCCAGATGTTGCTCGACAGTCTCTACCATCCGCCGTGGATTGAAATCGACGAGGAGGCTTCTGCCGACGGAACCCTGAAGCTGGTCCACCGGTTCGAGGGCAAGCCGCTGGTTGCCGAATATATCGCCAACACCATGCTGGGGATCGAATTTCTCTGGGGCGGGCCGGTGCAGCTGGAAACCAGTGAAGTCGAGTCGGAAGCCCCTGACGAGATGAACAGCGGAGCGGCCGCCTTCTGGTCGACATCGCTGCCGGCAACGCCGGAACTGCCGAAAGAGCTCAAGTGGAAGCGAATCCTGTACGAGATGAAGGGCCGCAGGCTTAGCCGGACTTTGCTGGTGCCGTTTACGCCCTCGGCGAGTTGAAGGTTGACGATTAACCGTTTGCATCGGGATGATGGGTTGTTATGGATAATATAGAGAAGTCTCTACACCAGGTGGCCGGGTGCATGAGAGATTGGGAGCAGCACGCCCCCATTCCCTTCGAGGATTTCCTTCGGGTGATGGTTGCCCAGCCGGACCGGGTGTTGCGCAATGCTTTCCAGGTGTTTCACGACCTGGTGAAAAGTCATGTGTCCGAAGGCCCCGATGATAATCCGAATGACCCCGAATCGATTCACTACATGAATTACGATTGCAGCCGGCTTTTTGTCGAGGGGACGGATAATCCGTTTTTCGCCGACCGTCTGTTTGCCAATCGCCTGGTCAATCTGGTCGAATCCCTCAAGCGCGGAGCCCAGCAGAACAAGATCTACATTTTTGAAGGCCCCCCCGGCAGCGGCAAGAGCACCTTTTTGAACAACCTGCTGATGAAATTCGAAAAGTACGCCAACACCGAAGCCGGATCCCGCTTCGAGGTGGTCTGGAGACTGAATCGCAAAAGCCTCGGAACCATTCCCGACCGCAATGCCGACCATTTTCTCGACAAGCTTTCCCACCTGCTCGACGAATACGAATTCGGCCAGAGCGAGCTGATCGAGGCCAAAGAGGCGTTATTCGCTGCCGAGGATTACGTCGAGGTGCCCTGCCCCAGCCACGACAACCCGATCCTGATGATTCCCAAAACTCTGCGCCGCAATTTTTTTGAAAGCCTGTTCGAAGGCAATGAACAGTGCGAACGGTTGCTGACCGAAAAGGAATTCGACTGGGTTTTCCGCAGCACCCCCTGTACCATCTGCAGTTCGCTTTACCAGGCGCTGCTTGGCAAACTGAAAAATCCCCTCGATGTCTACCGCATGATCTATGCCCGCCCGTCCCAGTTCAACCGCAGCCTCGGCGAGGGGATCAGTGTCTTCACCCCCGGCGACAAGCCGGTCAAACAGTCCATCTTGACCAACGATATTTTGCAGAACCGCATCAACACCCTGCTGCACGACAGCAATAAGGTCAAATACATCTTCTCCCGCTATGCCAAGACCAACAACGGCATTTATGCCCTGATGGATATCAAGTCGCACAACACCGAGCGGCTGATCGAACTGCACAACATCATCAGTGAGGGCCTGCACAAGGTCGAAGACACGGAGGAAAATGTCAATTCGCTGTTTTTGGCCCTGATGAATCCCGAAGACAAACAGAATATCCAGGGCTTTCAATCGTTTCTCGATCGGATCGAATATATCAAGGTGCCCTATGTTCTCGACCTGAATACCGAAATCGAGATTTACCGCAACATCTTCGGCACTCACATCGACGGCAGTTTCCTGCCGCGAGTGCTGCACAATTTTGCCCGGGTGATCATATCGACCCGCATGAAAGCCCATTCGACCGCCATGACCGAGTGGATTCCGCAGCCTTACAACTACCGGCTCTATTGTGACGACAACCTGATCCTGCTGAAGATGGAGATTTATACCGGCAACATTCCCAAGTGGCTCGACGAGGAAGACCGCAAGCGGCTTAACGCCAAGCGGCGGCGGCGGATCATCAGCGAGTCGGAAACCGAAGGGGACAAGGGGCTTTCAGGGCGGGATTCGCTAAAGATTTTCAATGACTTCTTTTCGACCTACGCCCGCAAGGACAAGCTTATCGACATGTCGGTGCTGGTGAATTACTTCACCAAGAGTCGCAACGAAACGGGGTTGATGGTTTCCGACAGCATCCTCGATTCGCTGACCCGTATGTACAACTACACCGTGCTGCAGGAGGTCAAGGAGTCTCTTTACTATTACAACGAAGAACAGATTTCCCGCGATGTGCAGAATTATCTCTTTGCCGTCAACTTCAAGCTCGGGTCGGTGGAAACCTGCAAGTTCACCGGCGAAAAGCTCGAGATCAGCGAAGAGTTCCTGGCCGGTATCGAAAATCGCCTGCTCGGCCCGGGAGCCGGCGCCAACACCCGCCAGACGTTCCGCAATGAAGTGCAGAAAGAGTACACCATCAAGGCGCTGACCCAGGAGATCATGCTCGAAGGGCGCCAGATCACCGAAACTAGCCTGTACCGGTCGCTGCGTGAGCGATACATCCACAATTTGAAGGAGCGGGTGCTGGAGCCGTTCCTTGAAAACGAGAATTTCCGTACCGCCATCAAGGATTTCGGCCGCGAAGACTTCAAGACCTACGACAAACGGATTCGCGACGATGTCACGTTTCTGATCGCCAACCTCTGCAAGAAATATCAGTACACCAAGAACGGCGCCAAGGAAGTCAGTATGTACGTCATCGACAACGACATCGCCAGGCAGTTCGCCAGCTCCTGATGCCGCGTTTGTTTCTGCCGCCTGCCGTGCCGCTGCGCCAACGACAGGGTTGCATCGGGCGATGGCTGGGGGTACAATCGCTCCCGCCTTAACCCGGTTCCGGCTGGAACCCTCAACCGCCCGTTTTAATTACTGCAGAGGAGTTTTGACATGGCCCTTCTCGACGGCACCCACGGGAACCTGTTCGGTTACCTGCTCTGGGGGTTCGGTTTTACCGGCTCCCATCGTTTTTATTACGGTCGTCCCATCTCCGGCACCATCTACTTTTTCACCTTCGGCTTATTTCTGATCGGCTGGATCGTCGACCTGTTTCTGATCCCTTCAATGGCCAGTTCGGCCGAAAATCATTACAGCCAGGGCCCCTATGATTACAATGTGGCCTGGCTGCTGCTGACCTTTCTCGGACTGTTCGGCATTCACCGCATCTATATCGGCAAATGGGTCACCGGTGTCCTCTACATGCTGACCGCCGGGCTGTTCGGGGTTGGCTATGTTTACGACTACTGGACCTGGAACCAGCAGGTCGCCGAGGCCAACGGACAGGCCGGATAACCCTGGAGTTTTTGCCGTGGATGAAGCGGACATCGTGGCGCTGC
>NZ_JBFHGD010000148.1:0-8440 GCF_041583255.1 Trichloromonas sp.
AAGATTTTTGTTGCTTACCCCGGCTTGCCCGAGGGGGAGTTGACGCGTATTCGCGCTGAGGTGGTCAGCGAAGCGGGCCTTGCCCAGGTTGGCCGTCGTCTTGAAGTCGGCAACTGCCTGCGCCTCGGGCGCGGTGAATTGCGCACTGGCGGCCGCGACAAGGACAGCCTTGTCGCCAACGCTCTCGAAGCGTTGATTGGCGCCGTTTACTGCGATGGGGGGTTTCACGCGGTTCAGCAGATGGTTTTGCGATTGTTTGAAGCATCCATTGACCGCTCGGCCAAGCGTAAAATCGGGATTGATTTCAAGACCCGGCTGCAGGAGTTGATGCAGGCCCGCTTCGGTGCGCCTCCTGAATACACCCTGCTTGAGGCCGAAGGCCCCGATCATCAGCGGAGCTATACGATCGAGGTTCGGCACGCAGGACAGAGCATTGGCAGGGGGAGCGGAAGGAGCAAGAAGGTTGCCGCCCAGCAGGCGGCTCACCAGGCCTTGGAAGCGCTCGGGGAATAGCCCTTGCGCATCTACCCGTTTTTTATCGACCATGCCGGCTGTCCGCATCGCTGTTCGTATTGCCGCCAGGAAGCATCGGTCGGGCACCCGGCGACCCTGACCGCAGCGGATGTCGCCCGGCAACTTCCGGAAATGCTTGAACACGGCAGGGGCGGGGAGGTGGCCTTCTACGGCGGAACCTTCACCCTTTTGCCGACTGCGGACCAGCGGGCGTATCTTGAAGCCGTATCGCCCTATCTCGGCTCCGGCGAAGTCGGCGGCATCCGGATCTCTACCCGTCCGGATGCTCTGGCTGTCGAGCAGATCGAGTTGTTGAAGGGCTGTGGCGTGTCGACCGTCGAGGTCGGTTGCCAGTCCTTTTCCCGCGAGGTGCTTACCCGTTCGTTTCGCGGACATGGCCCGGAGGCGGCCCTGCAATCGGTTTTTCGCCTGCAGCAGCACGGCATTCGGGTCGGCATTCAATTGATGCCTGGATTGCCCGGCGGCAGCCGGAAGGAAGCTTTGGCCTCGCTGTCTCAAGCGCTCAGTCTCAAACCGGATTTCCTGCGTATCTACCCTGTCGTGGTGCTGCGCGATACCCTGCTGGCCAGGCAATACGCGGCCGGTCAGTTTTCGCCCCTGGCACTGGATGAGGCCGTCGACTTGTGCGCTGAAATGGTGTGGCATTGCCAGCGGTTTTCGGTGCCGGTCATCCGGGTCGGTCTGCAGGCAACCGACGGGCTGAATCAGGGCGATGCCGTGCTGGCTGGCCCCTACCATCCGGCGTTCGGACAACTGGTGCGCTCCCGCCTGTGGCTGCGAGCGCTGCAAAACCTCGCTTCAACTGGTCACAGATCGGTTTTGGTTCATCGCGCCGACCTGGCCGATGCGCTGGGGAACAAGCGGCATAATATTGTTTACCTGCAACAGAAATATCCGTATTTTACCGTTCGGGCAGTGCCGGAATCGGCGCGCCAGACGCTCACCAGCGACCTGGACACCGGGACTCTGCACGAGCTTTCAGCCTATCCCATAGAGGAGTTCATTTTTTGACCGAATCAGCTAATTTCAAGTCCGGCTTCGTTTCCATCGTAGGTCGTCCGAACGTCGGCAAATCGACCCTGCTCAACCGAATCCTTGGTCAGAAAATCGCCATCGCTTCCAATAAGCCGCAAACCACCCGCAACCGCATCCTCGGCATCCACAATGTGCCGGGGGCCCAGATCCTGTTCCTCGACACGCCAGGGATTCACCGGGCTTCCGGCAAGTTAAACAAATACATGGTTGACCAGGCCTTGAGTGCCTGCTCTGGTGTCGACCTGATCCTGTATGTGGTTGAGTCAACCGACCGGATCGGTACGGATGATGATTTTATTCTCGATGCGCTGGCCAAGGGCGGGGTGCCGGTCGTTCTGGTCATCAACAAGATCGATTTGGTGCAAAAGCAGCGCCTGCTGGCGCTGATGGAAGCGTATTCCAAGCGGTTCGCCTTTCGTGAAATCATTCCGGTATCCGGCCAAAACGGTGAAAACGTCGAGCGGATGCTGTCACTGATACCGTCCTATCTGAAGGAGGGACCGGCGTATTATCCTGAAGATATGATCACCGACTTGCCGGAGCGGTTCATCGTGGCCGAAATGATCCGTGAACAGGTGCTCAAGCAGACTCGCGACGAAATCCCCTACCGGGTTGCAACACTGGTGGAGAGCTTTGAGGAAAGGCCGGAAAAAGACCTGGTGGTGATTAACGCCGTAATCATTGTCGAGCGCGATTCGCACAAGGGGATCCTGGTCGGCAAGAGAGGGGAGAAGATCAGTGCCATCGGCAAGGCCGCCCGGTTCGATATCGAACGGATGCTGGGCACCCGGGTTTTCCTCGAACTTTTTGTCAAGGTACAGAAAAACTGGACTGAGTCCGACCGCCTGCTCAGGGAATTCGGTTACGAATAACCCCGGCGTTGCTTCACCTTCAGTCTATCCAAGAAAGAAAAAGGTCTCCCTTTATGTCAGTTGTAGCCATTGTCGGCCGGCCCAATGTCGGCAAGTCGACCCTGTTTAATCGAATTCTCGGCCAGCGGAAAGCCATAGTTGAGGATTTCCCCGGGGTAACCCGTGACCGTCACTACGCCGAAGTGACCCGCTTTGAAAAGCCCTTTACGCTCATCGACACCGGAGGTTTCGAGCCGGTCAGTGAAGACCGGCTGCTGATCCAGATGCGGGAACAGTCGCAGTTGGCCGTTGAAGAAGCGGACGTCATTCTTTTTGTCATGGATGCCCGCGAAGGGCTGACCCCCTCGGATGCCGAAGTAGCCTCCATGCTGCGCCGCTTCACCAAGCCGGTGCTGTATGTCGTCAACAAGGTCGATGGCGACAACCTGGAAGCGGCGGCCGGCGAATTCTATTCTCTCGGGGCCGATGAACTCCATACCGTTTCGGCCGAACATGGTCGTGGTGTTCCGGATCTCGTCGATTCGGTCATGGCCCTGCTCCCGGAGGCTCCGGCCAATGTCGAAGGGCAGGACGAAGTCCGCCTGGCGGTCATCGGTCGGCCCAACGTCGGCAAATCGTCGCTGGTCAACCGGCTGCTCGGATACGAGCGGGTGGTCGCCAATCCCCTCGCCGGAACCACCCGTGACAGCGTCGACACCCCGTTCACCTACAACCAGAAGCGGTATGTGCTGATCGATACCGCAGGCATCCGCCGCAAGGGGCGGGTCAGTCAGAAGCTGGAGAAATTCAGCGTCATCCAGGCGTTAAAGGGAATGGACCGGGCTCATGTGGTGCTGGTCGTGATCGACGCCGAGGAAGGGGTTACCGACCAGGACATGACGGTGGCCGGCTACGCCTACGAAAAAGGCCGTGCTGTTATCCTTGTGGTCAACAAGTGGGACACGGTGGAAAAAGACAACTCCACCATGAAGAATTATCTTGATAAGTTAAAAGTATCCTTCAAGTTTCTTGCCTTTGCGCCCGTTCTGTTTGTGTCTGCCTTGACCGGGCAGCGTGTTGCCAAGATCATGGCCGAGGTTGAAAAAGTCGCGGCCGAATTCAACAAGCGCATCCCGACACCCGGCCTGAACAAGATTCTAGCCGAGGCGGAAAAAAGTCATCAGCCGCCGGTTTATCAAGGCAAACGGCTGAAGTTTTTCTACATGACGCAAGTCAGTACCCGTCCGCCCACTTTTGTGGTCTTCGTCAACAAGGCCGAGGGGGTGCATTTTTCCTACCAGCGCTACCTCATCAATAAGCTGCGCGAAGCCTTCGGTTTTGAAGGGGTGCCGGTGCGGGTGCTGTACAAAGATCGGGAGCGATAGAGGGAGTAAAAAGGCTTTACATGTATGAACTCCTTGCGATATAGTAAAAGTCATTTAATTTTCAGCTGTTACAATGTCATTGCAGGAAAGGCTGAAAATAACGTCGAAGCACAGTCCGGATTCTCATGAGCCTTGTTGGAAATCTTGAAGACCTGGGTCTGGGGGATATCCTTCAGATCGTCAGTCTCAGCCGCAAGTCGGGGGTGCTGGCCCTGAAGAGCAGGAATCGTGAAGGCAAGGTCGTATTCCTGCATGGCAAGGTCATCCATGCGACATCGAGCGTTTTCCCCGAAAACTTCGGCAGCCTTCTGGTTCGTCGGAGCGTGGTAGACGTCGAAACGCTTAAAGGTGCTCTTGCCCTGCAGGGAAAGATGGCAGACCCGCCTTTGCTCGGTGTCATTCTCGCCCAGAACTTCGGCATTTCAGCCGAATCGGTTGAAGCTGTCGCCAGGGAGCAGATCGAACGGATTATTTACAGTTTTTTCGGCTGGTCGGAGGGGTCCTTCGCTTTTGAACTCGGTGAACCGGATCAGCTGTCCGTCTGTAAGCTCAACCCAATGCAGCGGTTTTTGCAGCAGGGGCTGAATACCCAGTGGCTGGCGATCGAAGGTAGCCGGATTATTGATGAAAAGCGGCATCGGGGGGAATCGCTCGATGTGCAGACCGATCTTGCGTTATTGGCCGAAACGCAGATGCGTCAACCACCGTCAGAAGACGTCGAGGCGATTCCTGAGTTTACTGGCCCCGCAGCGTATGATTTTGCCGCCGATCTGCTTGAAGAAATCGGTGAGCAGGGAGGGGCTTCCGCAGGTGCAGCAGGGCTGGAACCCGGAGCGCTGAAACAGCTCAAGGGAATGGTTCAGGAATTGAACAGTCCCGCGCTCGGGGGGGGGATTATCCTGTTGGTTCTGCGGTTTGCAAGCGAGTTCATGAACCGGGCGGTGATTTTCATCGTCAAGGAAAAAGAGATTGTCGGGCTGGGGCAGTTTGGTATAGAGTTTGACGAAGAATCTGCTGACGCACGAATTCGCAAAATGCGGATTCCTGTCGACGAACCTTCTATTTTTAATGAAGTACTTTCTGAAATGATTCCCAAAAGGGTGGGGCTCGAAGATTGTCGCTGGGATAATTACCTAAAACAAAGCCTGGGTGGCGAGGAACCCGAGGAAATTTTCCTCGGCCCGTTGGTCAGTGAAGGGCGGGTTGTTGCCGTGCTGTATGGCGACAATCTTCCGCAGAAAGTTCCTGTCGGCGAAACCGAAGCCCTGGAGATCTTTCTGACTCATGCCGGCCTGACCATGGAAAAAGCCCTGCTTGAACAAAAACTACGCAAACAGCTATCCAATTGATGCGAAGAGGGTGCAGTGGCTAAAAAAATTCTGATAGCCGAAGATTCATCGACGATGCGTTCCCTTATCGGGTCAACTATTGCGGCTATGGGCGACTATGATGTTGTGGAGGCCGCCAATGGCTTTGAGGCCCTTCGCATCCTGCCGCGAGAATTGGTTGATATGGTTATCACCGATATCAACATGCCGGACATCAACGGTCTTGAACTGATCAGTTTCATTCGCAGCAACGCCAATTACAAATCGCTGCCGCTGGTTATTATCAGCACCGAAGGGAGTGAAAAAGATCGCCAGAAAGGGCTGAGCCTTGGCGCTGACGCTTACCTGGTGAAGCCTTTTGTGCCTGAAGAGCTTCAAAACCTTATTCGGAAAATTCTCGGCTAGGAGGTCATGGTGGGGGGTCCATCGTCCCAGGCGATCACTGATTTTCTTGGCGAAGCCGAAGAAATCATTGAAAATTTAAATAATGACCTGATGACGCTGGGTGATTGTGCCGAGAGCGGCAGCTGCGAGCCTGATCTGCTCAACCGGATTTTCCGCGGAGCTCATTCGCTCAAGGGCCTGTCCGGCATGTTCGGCTTTGACGATGTCGCTTCTCTGGCCCACCACCTTGAAAACCTGCTTGACAGCCTTAGGCTCGGCAAGGTTTCACTCGGCAGCGATCTTGTTTCGGTGCTTTTTGACGGCATGGAAGTGCTGACCCGCCTGGTCGACGGCAAAGCGGAAAACCCGGACTTCACCTCAGATCTGAGCCCGATCCTGCAGCGCATTGAAAATACGCTTCACGGCAACAGTTCGGCGGACACCAATCCCTTCTCCGGCTACAACATCGATCCAGAAATCATCACCGTACTCACTGAGTACGAAGAACATCGCCTTCTGGAAAACCTCAAGCTGAAAAAGAATCTTCTCAAGATCAAGGTCGATTTCGATATCTGCACCTTTGACCAGGATTTGGGAGGACTGTCCGATCTAATTAAAAAGCACGGTGAGGTCATCAGCACCCTGCCTTCAGCGGGCGACCTGGCCGACCGCATTGCATTTCAGATCATTGTCGGCACCGACAAAAAAACCGAAGAGATTGTCGAGCTGCTTGGCCGCGACGAGGCGATGGTCGAATCTGTCATCGGCGGCAGCAAGCCCGCCCCTCCGTTTAAAGAGGTGGTCTTCGAAACACCACCTCCTGAAGTTCTGCCGCCATCGGTTCAGCAACCGCTCGAAGATGCTGCCCAGACCGCTCAAGCTTCCGCTCGTTCGATCAGCCGCACGGTACGGGTCGATATTGACAAGCTCGACCTGCTTATGAACGTTGTCGGTGAACTGGTCCTTTGCAAAGCGGCAATATCCCGTATCTGCGATCGTCTCAAGGGGGAGGGAAGTCGCGAGCTCGGAACAGAGCTGCAGAAGGCAAACCGGGCTCTCGAACGTCGGCTAGAAGAGTTGCAAAAAGGGGTCATGGAGGTTCGCATGGTTCCCGTGGCTCAACTGTTCGACAAAATGAACCGGATCGTCCGCAAGGTGGCCAGTGAAAGGGATAAACGGATTTCGCTTGAGATCCACGGCGCCGATACCGAATTAGACAAGCTGATTGTCGAAGACCTGTCCGACCCGCTCATGCATATCATCCGCAATTCGATTGATCACGGCATTGAATCTCCGGATGAACGGCGAGCGGCCGGCAAGCCTGAAAAAGGCACTGTTCGCTTGTCCGCAGCCCAGAAAGGTAATCACGTCGTCATTGAAATCCAGGATGACGGCCGCGGGATCGATTCTGAAAAGGTCCGTTTGAAGGCCGTTGAAAGGGGGCTGGTGTCGGCCAGCGCCAACCTGACCCGAGAGCAGGTCTACGACCTTCTGTTCACCCCCGGATTCTCTACCGCAGATAAAGTCAGCGACATTTCCGGTCGCGGGGTGGGGATGGATGTCGTCAAGAACAACATTGCCCTCCTTTCCGGGATGATTGAACTGGACAGTGCCGTCGGTGTCGGAACGGCGATGACGATTACCCTGCCGATCACTCTGGCCATCATCAAGGCCCTGATCATAAAGGTTTGCGGCAAGACCTACGCCATTCCCATTAATTCCGTTCTGGAAACGATCATGGTGGAGCCGTCCGCCGTGCGTACCATCGAACGTAAGGAAGTCATCGAACTTCGTGAAAGCACGCTGCCGCTGTTGTGGCTCGGAGATATTTTCAATCTTTCTGAGCAGGGTAGAGCTAAAGGACGTTTCTTCGTTGCCGTGGTCGGCCTTGCCGACAAAAAGGTCGGCATTGTCGTTGATGAACTTCTTGGACAGCAGGATGTCGTAATCAAATCACTTGGCGAGTCCCTCTCTTTTGTCCGGGGGATTGCCGGAGCGGCGGACCTTGGAAACCAAAAAACGATTCTTGTTCTGGATGTCGGTGGCCTCATGAGCGAAGCTCTCAGGGGAGATTCGGCGTTTTATGTATAAGGACTTTTACGGTCTGACGGAACGTCCTTTCAGTAAGACCCCGGATCCCAGGTTTCTGTTTCAGAGTAAAATGCACCGGGAGGCCCTGGCGCGGTTGCTCTACGCGGTCGAAGAGCGTGACCTGATCCTGCTGACTGGTGAGATTGGTTGCGGCAAAACCACGCTGTCGCGGGCCTTGATGGACGAACTGTCCGAGGGGTTCAAGGTCCTGCTTTTTATCAACCCCCGACTGTCGCCGATGGAATTCCTTCGGGCCCTGGCACTGCGGTTGGGCATTGCGGATCCGGCGAGGTTCAAGACCGATCTGCTGGAACAGATCGGTGCCGAACTCTACCGCCTGTTTCAGCTGAACATCTGTCCGGTTCTGGTGGTGGATGAGGCTCAGCTGGTGCCGCACAAGGACACCTTTGATGAAATCAGGCTGCTGACGAATTTTCAGCTGGATGACCGCAACCTTATGAGTGTGATACTGATGGGCCAGCCAGAATTGCGAAAGCGCCTGGCGCACCGGGCGTATGAGCCCCTTCGGCAGCGGATCGGCATGCAATATGATTTGCAGCCGCTCTCTTTGGACGATACGACGGCATATATCGATTATCGATTGCAGGTTGCCGGCGGTGAAGCCGGATTATTTCTGCCCGCAGCGATAGAGATGATCTATGCCTATTCAGGGGGGGTGCCTCGCAAGATCAACCACGCGGCCTCCCTGGCTCTGCTGGAAGGTTTTGGCCGGGAAGTCAGACCGATCGGCCCAGAAATCATCCGATCCATCATGGCGGAATTGTCTCTGTCTTCTTGAACCGAAAAAACGGAAGCCTACAATGGATCTCGC
>NZ_JBFHGD010000149.1:0-8353 GCF_041583255.1 Trichloromonas sp.
AGATTGGCCAAAAGGGCCGCTTCCTAGTGCCTAAAGTGGCGCATACCTGTGAAAACCATGGCGATGCCGTGCTCGTCGGCGGCGGCGATCACCTCTTCATCACGGATCGAGCCGCCCGGCTGGATGACAGCGGTGACGCCGACGGCGGCGGCATTGTCGAGGCCGTCCCGGAAGGGGAAGAAGGCGTCCGAGGCCATGGCCGAGCCCTTGACGTCGAGGCCGGCATGCTCGGCCTTGATGGCGGCGATGCGGGCCGAGTTGACCCGGCTCATCTGGCCGGCGCCGACGCCGATGGTCATACCGTCCTTGCCGTAGACAATGGCGTTGGACTTGACGAACTTGGCCACCCGCCAGGTAAAGAGCAGGTCCTCCATCTCTTTTGCGGTGGGTGCCCGCTTGGTCACCACCTTGAGGTCGGCCGACAGCAGCAGGTCGGTATCCTGCACCAGCAGGCCGCCGTTGACCCGTTTGAAGTCGAGGCGCTGACCCGGCTCGGCCGGCCACTGTCCGCACTCGAGCAGGCGCACGTTCTTCTTGGCGGCGACGATGGCGCTCGCTTCGGCGGATACGGCCGGGGCGATGATCACCTCGACGAACTGCTTGTCGCAGATCGCCTTGGCGGTGGCCCCGTCGAGCTCGCGGTTGAAGGCGATGATGCCGCCGAAAGCCGACTCGGGATCGGTGGAGAAGGCGCGCTCGTAGGCCTCGAGCAGGGTTTTACCATAGGCGACGCCGCAGGGGTTGGCGTGCTTGACGATGACGCAGGCCGGCCCTTCGGAGAACTGCTTGACGCATTCGAGAGCGGCGTCGGTGTCGCCGATATTGTTGTAGGAAAGCTCCTTGCCCTGAATCTGGCGAGCGGTGGCGATGGAGGCCTCGGTGATATTCTTCTCGACGTAGAAGGCGGCGCTCTGGTGAGGATTCTCGCCGTAACGCATCCCCTGGGCCTTGTGATACTGGAAGGTCAGGGTCGGCGGGAACTCGGCGGAGTCGGCATCGAGCTTCTTGCCGAGCCAGTTGGAGATCATGCCGTCGTAGGCGGCGGTGTGCTGATACACCTTGACGGCCAGACGGAAGTTGGTGTCGCGGGAAACCGCGCCGCCGTCGGCCTTCATTTCAGCGAGGACAGCCGCATAGTCGCGGCAGTCGACGATGACGGTCACGTCGCGGTTGTTCTTGGCGGCGCTGCGCAGCATGGTCGGGCCGCCGATGTCGATATTCTCGATGGCGTCCTCGAGGGTGCAGTCGGCCTTGGCCACGGTCGCCTCGAAAGGGTAGAGGTTGACTACCACCATGTCGATGGGCTCGATGCCGTGCTCCTGCATCTTGGCCACGTGCTCGGGGTTGTCGCGCATGCCGAGCAGGCCGCCGTGAACCTTGGGATGCAGGGTCTTGACCCGGCCGTCGAGCATCTCGGGAAAACCGGTGAATTCGGAGACGTCCTTGACCTTAAGGCCGCTGTCGCGCAGCAGCTTGGCGGTGCCGCCGGTGGAAAGGATCTCCACCCCGTACCCGGAAAGTTCTTTGGCGAATTCAACGATGCCGGTTTTGTCCGACAGACTGATCAGGGCACGCTTGATGGTAGCCATAAAATATCCTTTCTTTCTGACTATTTATAAACGATGGGTCGAAACAAATACTGTTTACGGCACGCCAAAAACACGAAAAAACCGTCATCCTGGCGGTTTTTTCAAAAATCTATCGCATGCAGAAAAGCCTTTTCAAAGGCGGGAGTGCCCGACAACGGGTAGGGGGTCAAGGCCCCGACCAGGGATTCCAATCGCCCTGCCGCCTGCGGTTCGCGGAGATAACGGCTCACCCCTTCAAGGGCGCCAGCAGGGACAAAGCGTACCTTATCTACCATGTTTCCCGGCAGCATGGCAACCCTTTTCAAGGCCTCCGGCGCCAGCGAAAAGCCGAATGCGCCGGTCATCACCACATCCTCAACCTGCCCGACGGCAACCCCGGCCCGCTGCAGGAGACATTCGACCCCGGCCCGCACCGCCCCCTTGGCCAATTGGAAGCTGCGCAGGTCCTGCTGGGTCACCAGCAGGTCCGTCGCCGCGTCCCGGTACAGCCGCAGGGCCCGGCCGCCGGCGGCTTCCGCCGTATAGCGCGCCAGGTTGGTATCGACCGCATCGGGATCGGCGATGGTCCCGTGCCGGTCAATCAGCCCGCCCTCAAGGGCCGCCGCCACCACTTCGACCAGGCCGCTGCCGCACACCCCGATTGGCGGCTGGCCGCCAATCGTCTCGAGCCTCAACCAGTCGCCGTCCAGGCGCACGCGACAGACGGCCCCCGGCAGCGCCGCCATGCCGCTGGCGATCTCGCCCCCTTCGAAAGCCGGACCGGCAGGCACCGAGGTCACCCACCAGCGGCCGCCGGAAAACAGGGCCATTTCACCATTGGTCCCCACATCGACATAAAGAGTCGTGACCAAAGGCGCAGGACAACCGAACAGAAACGCCACCAGGTCGCCGCCGACATAACCGCTGACCTGCGGAAAGAGAAAAAGGGGAACCGGCAGATCGAGGGAGAGTTCGGCGGGCGACAGCAGCGCCGCTTCGGGATGGCGCGGGCGATGGGGAGGGTACAGGATCGGCTCGACCGGCAGGCGGCGCAGCAGGTGACAGATGGCGGGATTGGCGGCAGCGGCGGCGGCGCCCAGGTCGGCTCGCCGGCAGCCGGACTCGGCCAGCAGATCGGCCACCAGCGCTTCGATGCCGCCGACCAGCAACTGCTGCAGGCGTTCGCCCTCCCCGGCCAGGGCCGCCTCGAGTCGGCGGATAACGTCGCTGCCGAGCTGACGCTGCGGGTTGGCCAGGCGCCTCTCGGCCAGCACCGTTCCGTCGGCGGCGAAGAGACGCCCGGCGAGGGTGGTGGTGCCCAGGTCAAGGGCAAGGCGGAGTTCGGTTCGGGTCATATCCTCTAGCGCAGACCTGATAAAAATGGGAGTGCCCTTCTGATGATTTTATTCGCCGCAGTAGACCCGCGGCACCCGCTTGCTGACCTGGCAGAAAACCTCGTAAGAAATGCTGCCGATCCGCTCGGCCCATTCCTCGGCCGAAATGCGGTTGCCGTTGTCGCGCCCCAGCAGGGTGACCTGGTCTCCGACTTCGACCCCGGGGATATCGGTCACATCGACCAGCGTCCAGTCCATGCAGACGGTTCCGGCGACCCTGGCCCGCTGCCCGCGGATCAGCACTTCGCCGCAGCAGGACAGGCGCCGGTTGTAGCCGTCGGCGTAACCGACCGGAATCGCCGCCAGCACCGTCTCCCGCCCAGCTACGAAGCGGTGCCCGTAGGAAACCCCGGTCTCCGCCGGCACCCGCTTGACCTGGGCCACGCTGGTGCGAAAGCTCATCACCGGTCTGAGGTCGATGCGGCCGGCAAAACCGGGCGCCGGCAGCGCCCCGTAGAGAACGATGCCGGGGCGCACCAGGTTGCACTCGGGGATATCCCGGGTAAAAACGGCAGCGCTGTTGCCGATATGGATGAACTCGGGGGAAAAGCCGGCCTTGCGGACCCGGCCAAGACACTCGCGAAAACGGCCCAGCTGCTCGTCGGTAAAGGGTTTTTCCGGCTCGTCGGCCATGGCCAGGTGCGAAATCACCCCTTCCATGCGCAAGTGCGGCAGGGCCGCCAGTTCGGGCAGAATCCCGTCCAGTTCCTCGGGACGGAAACCGACCCGCCCCATGCCGGTATCGATTTTCAGGTGAAAGGCACAACTCGCCCCCTGGTCCGCAGCAGCCCGGTTGAGCCGATGAGCGGCTTCGAGGCTGTAGATTGCGGGGGTCAGCCGGAAATGGAGGATCTCCTGCTCCTGGCCGGGGTAAACCCCGCCGAGCACCAGGATCGGCCGCTCGATGCCGGCATTGCGCAGCGCCATCCCCTCTTCGGCTATCGCCACCCCGAACAGGTCGACGCCGGCCTGCTGCAGGGACAGGGAAACCCGGGCGGCGCCGTGACCATAGGCGTCCGCCTTGACCACGGCCAGGACCTGGTTGCCCGAACCGGCCCGCTGACGAACCTGCTGCAGATTGTGCCGAAGGGCGGCAAGATCGATTTCAACGTGAGTCGGACGGTGCCCGTGCATGACAAAATCCCTAAAAATGGAGGTAAAACCGAAATGTGATTTCTAGCATGCCGGTCAGCGGAGTGTAAAGGACAAACTCCCGCCCCGCCTTCACCTGCCGACAATAAGGTTGACAGCCATTGGTGAATCCGATAGGCTCGGCTGATAAAAACGGAGGGACTTGTATGTGCCTGGATAATGGAACGTTTCTTCTGATCAACAACGACGAAGAGATCAGCCTCGAGCATGTGGCCTCGATCCTGCCGACTGGCGGCGGGCTCAAGCTTGTCGATGTGTTCGGCAAGAGCCGCGAGATATCTGGCAGCATCAGCGAAATCGACCTGCTGAACAAGCGCATCGTCATCGGTTGACCGCAGAGAATTGAGCCGTGCCGGCTCTGCACCACTACAACTGAACCGCTAGGGGAGTTTTACACTGAGAGTTCCGCCACCGGCGGAGCGACCCTTGGAACCTGATCCGGGTGATGCCGGCGTAGGGAAGCGGCGACTCGAACCTGTCACGTTCTGATCGCCGTGTGCCCCCAGGCCCGGCGATTTTTTATTGACCCCAACAACGAGGGGGACAGCGCGTATGAAAACCATCGAAGGCCTCTACCTCATCACCGACCACAACCGGGACGGACAGCTGAAGCGCCGGGTGAAGGCCGCCCTCAAGGGGGGAACCCGGATCGTCCAGTACCGGGACAAGAGCCGGCCGGCCAGCGAGCAGGTTGACGAGGCTCGCGACCTGCGCGAGCTCTGCCACAAGTTCGGGGCCATTTTCCTGGTCAACGATGACCCCGAGCTGGCGCTGGCCTGCGAAGCTGACGGCGTTCACATCGGCCAGGGGGATTCGACCATCGCCGAGGCCCGCAAGCGCCTCGGCCACGACCGTATCATCGGCATGTCGACCCGCACCGTCGAACAGGCCCTCAAGGCCGAAATGCAGGGTGCCGATTACGTGGCCGTGGGGAGCATGTTTCCCACCGAGACCAAGCAGGACGCCGTGGTGGTGGGGATAGAAACCCTCAACAAGGTCCGCCGCGCGGTAAAAATTCCGCTGGTCGCCATCGGCGGCATCGACAGCAACGGCGCCAGCGAAGCGCTGGACGCGGGAGCGGATGCCATCGCCGTAATTTCCGCAGTAATGGGAGCCGCCTCGCCCGAGGTGGCCGCCCGCGAACTGTCGCTGCTGTTCAACCGCCGCAAGCCTCTCCCGCAGGGGCGGGTGCTGACCGTGGCCGGTTCCGACTCCGGCGGCGGCGCCGGCATCCAGGCCGACATCAAGACCATCACCCTGCTTGGCGGTTACGCCACCAGCGCCATCACCGCCCTGACCGCCCAGAACACCCGGGGCGTGAGCGGCATCCATCCGGTCACCGCCGATTTCGTCGGCGAACAGATCAAGGCCGTTCTCACCGACATCGGCAGCGACACCATCAAGACCGGGATGCTGTTCTCCCCGGAAATCGTCGCCATGGTCGCCCAGGCGATCCGGCGCCACTCGCTGATCGCCGTCGTCGATCCGGTCATGATCGCCAAGGGGGGCGCCCCGCTGCTGCAGCAGGAGGCGGTGGAAATCCTTAAGGTCGAACTGCTTCCCGAGACCTACCTGCTCACCCCCAACCTGCCGGAAGCTGAGGCTCTCACCGGCCTGCCGGTGGCAACCGAAAAGGACATGGAGCAGGCGGCCCGCAAACTGCAGGAAATGGGGGCCCGCAACGTCCTGATCAAAGGGGGGCACCTCAAGGGCGATGCGGTCGACCTGCTGCTCGCCGGCGACACGCTGCACCGACTGCCGGCGCAGCGGATCGCCACCGAAAACACCCACGGCACCGGCTGCACCTTTTCTGCCGCCATCGCCACCTACCTGACCTGCGGCCTGCCGCTGGTCGCCGCCGTCCGCGCAGCCAAAACCTTCATCACGAACGCTATCACCACCAACACCGCCATCGGTTCCGGCCACGGCCCGGTGAACCATTACCAGGCCGCCAGAAAAGAACCGATCCAGAAATCATAAATACGCTAAAGATCCACAGCATAAAGTGTCAAACGGGACTTGCGGCTGTGGAATCCCGACTTCAGAGGTTAACAAATGACTCAGCTCGAACTCGCCCGCAAGGGCATTATTTCAGACAAGATGAAACAGGCCGCCGCCATCGAGGGGATCGACCCCGAGATTCTGCGCCAGCGCATCGCCGAAGGAACCGCCATCGTCTGCCACAACAACCGGCACAGCAACGGCATCCCGCTGGCCGTCGGCAAAGGCCTGCGCACCAAGGTCAACGCCAACATCGGCACCAGCAAGGATGATAAAAGCATCGATAAAGAGCTGGAAAAGGCCCGCGTGGCCGTCGCCGCCGGCGCCGACGCCATCATGGACCTCTCCACCGGCGGGCCGATCGACGAAATCCGCGCCGCCATCATCTCGCAGACCAACGCCTGCATCGGCTCGGTCCCGCTCTACCAGGCCGCCGTCGACACCGTCACCCGCAAGGGCAAAGCGATGGTCGACATGACCGTCGACGAAATCTTCGACGGCATCATCAAGCACCTCGATGACGGCGTCGACTTCATCACTGTTCACTGCGGCGTCACCCGTGCCAGCGTCGAGCGGATGGACAAGGAAGGGCGGATCATGGAGGTCGTCTCCCGCGGCGGCTCCTTCACCATCGAGTGGATGACCCACAACAACGCCGAGAACCCGCTTTACGAGCATTACGACCGCCTGCTCGAGATCGTCAAGCCCTACGATGCCACCCTGTCCCTCGGCGACGGCTTCCGCCCCGGCTGCCTGGCCGACGCCACCGACCGCGCCCAGATCCAGGAGTTGATCATCCTCGGCGAACTGACCCAGCGGGCCTGGGACAAGGGCATCCAGGTCATGATCGAAGGCCCCGGCCACGTACCGTTGAACCAGATCGAAGCCAACATCCAGCTGCAGAAACGGCTCTGCCACGGCGCCCCCTTCTACGTCCTCGGGCCGCTGGTCACCGACATCGCCCCCGGCTACGACCACATCACCTGCGCCATCGGCGGCACCCTGGCCGCCGCCGCCGGGGCTGACTTCCTCTGCTACGTCACCGCCAGCGAGCACCTGGCGCTGCCGACCGTCGCCGACGTCCACGAAGGGGTCATCGCCTGCCGTATCGCCGCCCACGCCGGCGATATCGTCAAAGGGGTTCCCGGCGCCATCGATAAAGACATCGCCATGGCCAAGTGCCGCAAGGCGCTAGACTGGGAAGGCCAGTTCAAACTCGCCCTCGACCCGGAAAAAGCCCGCCGCATCCGCGCCGAGTCCGGCGTCGACGAAGAACACGGCGCCTGCACCATGTGCGGCGAGTTCTGCGCCTACAAGGTCATGACCGCGCGCAAGGAAAAGATCGCCGGCTGACGCCCCCCGGCCAGGATGCCGCGAGGGCAAACGCCAGAACGGTCAAGCCCTGCTGAAAACCAGGCAATAACAGCAGCGCCGCGGAGTCAACATGACTTAGCGGCGCTTTTTATATCAACCTTCCCGGGTCCCGGAATCCTGCACCGACCCCTGCGGATGCTTTTCGATAAACGCGTTTCGTTTTACGAAATATTGGCCATCACCAGCGGCATTCACTTCTTTGCTAACAGAATTGCTATTGTCTCTGGATAATTCTGTTACACTAGGAGCCTGTCGGGCCTTGCGGGCCGCAACGAAAAATCGGATGGTTGAGACCAGATATTCGAGAATTTGAGAGCGAATAGCTGGACTATTTGTCGAAAATTATCGGAGATATGGGCCAATCAGCCGATTTTGCAGTCGGCTCATGTAAAGTCCGACAGGCTCCTAGTACATCAATCCTTTGCAACCCACAGAGGCGGACATGTCGACATCCATTGCGCAGATACTGAGGCGAAAAGGGAGTCATGTCTGGAGCATCGCTCCGGATGCGACGATTTACGAGGCCCTGGCACTGATGGCCGAAAAAAACATCGGCGCGCTCGTTGTTTTGGATGAGGGGCGCCTGGTCGGCATCTTTTCCGAACGCGACCATGCCCGCAAAGTCGACCTTTGCGGGCTCTGCGCACAGAAAGCCACGGTTCGCCAGGCGATGTCGGAAACGGTCTACTACGTCGCGACTCAAACCTCGGTCGATCAAGCCATGGCCGTCGTGACCGAAAGCCGCAATCGGCATTTGCCGGTCATGGAAAACGACCAGCTGGTCGGGCTCGCTTCGATCGGCGACCTGGTCAAGGCCGCCCTTGATGAGAAAGATTTCGTCATCGAGCAACTCACCAAATATAT
>NZ_JBFHGD010000150.1:0-8296 GCF_041583255.1 Trichloromonas sp.
CGAGAATCAGGTACCACTTGCTGAAAAAGCCGCAGGTCGGCGGTACTCCGATCATGGCGAAGGCGCCGATGACGAAGACGGCCATGGTGATCGGCATTTTCCGGAACAGGCCATGGAGATTTTCGAACTTGAGGCTGCCGGTGCGGTAATAGATGGTCGCTGCCGCCAAGAAGAGGCAGAGGGTCATCAAAGCGTCATTAACGATATGCAGGATGGCGCCGGTCATCCCCTGGTTGTTGGCCAGCCAGACGCCGCCGACCATATAGCCGACCTCGGCGACCAGAATGAAGGTCAGCATCCGCCGCAGGTCGCGCTGGGCCAGGGCCAGGGACGAGGCGCAGACAATGGCGAGGGCGGCGACCCAGACGATCGCCGACTGCACACCGGCGTGCTGGAAGAAGGCGTAACCGGGGGTGAAGACCGAGAAGATCACCCGGATCATCAGGTAGACGGTGACCTTGGTCATCAGCGGGGCGATCATCAGGCCGGCGCCGGTCGGAGCCAGCGAGTAGGCGTTGGGCAGCCAGCTGTGCAGGGGAAAGAAGGCCATCTTTACCCAGAGTCCGACCATGATAAAGCCGAAGGCGGTGGCCAGGGCCGCCGGCGCGTCCAGACCGCCGATCATCGAGGCGATATCGGCCATGTTGAGCGAACCGGTGAGGATGTAGAGATAACCGACGCCGAGCAGGTAGAAACAGGCGCCGATCGAGCCCATGATGATGTAGTTGAAGCTCGCCAGCGGGGCCCGTCCCTTACCCATGGCGATCAACCCGTAAGTGGTGATGGAGGTGATCTCCAGCAGCACGTAGAGATTGAAGGCATCGCCGGTCAGCACCAGGCCGATCAGCCCGGCGATCAGGATCAGGTAGAGAGTGAAGAAGAGGTGCTCCCGGCCGGCCAGTTCCTTTTCTACGCATTTCAGCGAAGCCATGGTGGCGACCAGGGCGACCAGGCTGATCAGCAGCATCATCAGGGCGCTGAGGTGGTCGACCACCAGCTCGATGCCGAAGGGGGGCTGCCAGTTGCCGACCGTATAGCTGAAGGGGCCGTGTCGCAGCACCTTGAGCAGGGTGACGCCGGAGAAGATACTCGAAAAACAGAGCGACAGGAGGACCAGCGGGGCGATCCAGTTGCGCGACAGGCGGCCGAGCAGGTTGACAAAAAAAGCGGTCAACAGCGGCGCGGCCAGGGCGTACATGTGCAGGTTGGTGGTCGTCATTCGCTGATCTTCTCCAGAATTTCATCCTCTTCGAGGGTTCCGTATTCCCGGTAGACCCGCTGCAGAACGGCCAGGGCCACCCCGGTGACGCTGACCGAAACGACAATCGCCGTCAGCATCAGCACATGGGGGAGGGGGTTGACGATCTGGGTTACATCCACGCCAGATTCCAGTACCTTGTACTTGTCGAGAATCGGGATTCCGCCGCCGCGCTTGACCCCGGTCGAGACGAAAAAGAGGATGATCGCGGTCTGGAAGATGTTCATTCCCAGCAGCTTCTTGACCAGGTTGCGCTTGCCGATCATGGCGTAGAAGCCGATCATCATCAGCACCACGTAGATCCAGTAGTTGTATTTGGCGACTATTTCCTGCAGTAAACCATCCATATCAGAGGCCCTCGTCCATTTCGCCGCCCGAAGAAAGATCCCAGAACAGCGACACCATGATGCTCATGACCGCCAGACCGACCCCGACTTCGACCAGGAAGATGCCGAAGGAGCGCCACTCAATCGGCCCCAGCGGGATGATCTTGTCGAGAGCGCTATAGTCGAGAAACAGACCGCCCATTACCGCGCAGAAGGCGCCGATGCCGGTGAAGATCAGGGCGCCGGTATTGCCGAGAATGGCGTTGGCGCGCAGAGAAAAGTGGCGGATCGAGGTCTTCAGATCGTAGGCCAGGGCCAGCAGGATGAAAGAGGAGCCGAGCACCACCCCTCCCTGGAAGCCGCCGCCGGGGCTGTAATGGCCATGGACGATGACGTAGAGGCCGAACAGCTGGAGAAAGGGGACCAGCAGGCGAACCCCGGTCTGGACGATCAGGCTGTCACCGACCGGACGGTTTTCCGCACGTTCCTTCAACAGCTTCATGACTTGTTCCTTCGCAGCACGCTGACGACAGCCATGCCGGCACAGAAAATGACGACGGTTTCAAACATGGTGTCGTAACCCCGGTAATCGCCGAGAATCGCGGTGACGAGGTTCGGTACATGGGTCTGCTCCACGGCCTTTTCGATATAGACCGGCGACAGGTGCCGGCTGGCCGGCGAATTGGGGTCGCCCCAGGCGGCGAAATCCCGGGTGCCGTACAGCAGCAGGACGCCGGTGACCAGGGTGGCGATAAGGGCAAGTGCTTTCAATCTTTGCTCCTCCGGCTGGTGCGCAGAATGGCGGCGATGAAAAGAATGGTGCTGATGCCGGCCCCCACGGTCGCCTCGGTGAAGGCCACGTCCACGGCCCCCATTTCGGCCCAGAGCAGGCACATCAGGAAGCTGTAACAGCCAAAAATAACGGTGGCCGACAGCAGGTCCTTGACGGTGATGGTGGCGATGGCGCAGACCACCACCAGGGTCAGAATGAGCAGGTCGAACTGCCAGATCATGAGCGCTTCTTCTCCTTTTCCCAGGGCTTGACGCCGATCAGGAGGGCGGCCTCGGTGATGGCATGGGTGGCGGTGGGGCTGGCCACAAAGACAAAGACCGCGATGAAGAGGATCTTGATGCTGACCAGCACCGTCGCCAGCGACAGGTCGGAGAGGTTATATGCGGCAATGCCGAGAAAGACCAGCACTGCGGCGAGCGAGTCACATTTGCCGGCCGCGTGGGCGCGGGTGAAGAAATCGGGGAACCTGAGGATGCCGATGGTGCCGATGGCGAAAAAGAGCAGGCCGGCGATGATCAGAACCGTAGCGATGATATTCATATCGGCAGACTTCCTTTAGGGGCTGTCTTCCAGGTGGATGCTCTTGCGGCGCAGAAAGTACTTGGTTGCGCCGAGGGTGGCGATGAAGTTGAGCATGGCGTAGGCGATGGCGATATCGACAAACATGCCGACGTTGTCGTACAGCACGCCGATGACCAGCAGCATCACGGTGGTCTTGGTGCCGATCACGTTGCCGCCCAGAATCCGGTCGAGAATGGTCGGCCCGGCGATCACCCGGTAGAGGGAGAGGGCCATCAGCAGCAGCAGGGCGATGCCGGTCGCGAGAAAGAGCTGTTCCATCAGTTGCCTCCTTCCAGGGCCGCCGCGATCCGCCGTTCCATGGAGCTGCCCGGCAGCGATCTGGCGGCGCTGCTGGTCAGGGCGTAGACCAGGAACTCGTCGTCGTCGATATTCACGGTGACCGTACCCGGAGTCAGGGTGATGGAGTTGGCCAGGGTGATGCGGGAGATGGGGCGCTTGAGCGAGGTCTTGAAGCGCACCAGTTCGGGGTCGAGCAGGTCCATCATGCGTGGATGCAGCACCACGTAGGCGACCTGCAGGTTGGCCAGCAGGATTTCCCAGAACAGCCAGGGCAGGTAGAGGAGAATACCGAGGATGCCGCGCCCCCAGCTCTTGGGGTCGCCGTAGAAGAGGAGACCGTGGCTGAAGTGGGCGACCAGGAGACAGCAGATCACGCCCAGGGAGAAGTGGAACGGGTCGAACATCCCCGACATGATGATCCAGAACGCAAGCATGACAAAAAAAGTGGCAACCTTGGCCATGGGCAACCCTTTGTGTCGTGGCGGTTAATGCGGCTAGCCAGCATTAACAGTGACATTGAGAAGACGGTGAGCTTTTTCAGTCCCTGCTGTTACGCAATAAGCGGACCAATGAAGATGTGTTGCAGTAAAACACCAGTGTTGTGTAGCAGTTTTTCATGCGCCGGTCAAGCAAATCCGAAGTGTTTTCGTGGCTTGCCAAGCCCCGGCATTTCACATATAATTGCGCACTGTCACTGGGTAATGACATTTTTTAAGGTTTCTTTTATAACAATAAAACAACTTTCTATTTCTGTTGACGGGTGCCGGAAAGGAAGAGCCTGATGGAACGCAAGGTCTGTGTTGCCGCTGTTCAGTTTAACATCGCTTTGGGGGATGTCGATGCCAATCTGGCAAGCGCCATGGCGGGAATCCGCCAGGTGCGTGCCAAAGATGCCCGCCTGGCCGTGCTTCCCGAGATGTGGAGTACCGGCTACGATTACAAGCATCTTCCCGAACTGGCCGAACAGACCCCGAGGGTGATCGAGGCGATCAGGGGGCTCTCCGCCGAACTGCAGATGGTGGTGGTCGGCAGCTTGCCGGAAAAGGCCGACGGGCGCATTTACAACACCGCCTTTGTCATCGACCAGGGGCGGGTCGTCGGCAGCTACCGCAAGCTGCACCTCTTTTCGACCATGGGCGAGGACCGTTATCTGGCCGCCGGCAATAGAACCCTGGTGGTGCCGACCTCGGTCGGCCGGATCGGGGTGGCCATCTGCTACGATCTGCGTTTTCCCGAGCTCTTCCGCAAGCTGGCCCTGGAGGGGGCCGAGATCCTCTGTCTTCCTGCCGAGTGGCCCAAGCCCCGCCAGGAGCACTGGCGCACCCTGCTGCGGGCCCGGGCCATCGAGAACCAGCTGTTCGTGGTGGCCACCAACTGCTGCGGCATCCAGGGCAAGCTCGACTTCTTCGGCATGAGCCTGCTGATTGCGCCGCGCGGCGAGGTGCTGGCCGAAGGGGGCGAGAGCAATGTCGAGCTGACCGCGCTGTTCGATTTCGAAGAGATCGTCAACTACCGTTCCCAGATCCGCTGCTACCAGGACCGCCGGCCCGAGGTGTACGGCACTCTCCCCTGATTATTGCTCCAGCCGCTGGGCGTCTTTGCGGAACCGTTCGGGAACCTCGTTCAGCGAGTCGGCAAAGCGCAGTTCGCCCTGGTCGTCCGCGTAAAAATAACTCGGTTCTTTGGCAGCGGCAGGCGCCGCCGGTTTTTTCGCCGCAGGTTTCGGCCGCGGCTTGGCCGGGGCCGGCTGTGCCTGTTCGATCACGGCCTCGACGCTGGTGGGCTTCTGACCAGGCGCCAGGCGCAGCATCCGGGTGCGCAGATCGAGATAAAAATGGCGAACGGCACTCAGGGCGGGCTGGCGGGTCGGCACCCGCATGAAAAACTGGTCGATAGCGACCAGGATCAGCAGAAACAGGAGGGTCCACAACAGGGGCCGGGCGAGACGTTTCATTGATGCGTATCCTTTAGTGCGGGTGTTGGTGACCGTTGTGATCCTGTGCGCAGCCCTCGGTTGAGCGGGGGCGGTGATGCAGTTGCAGGATGGTGTCGCTGGTTTCACAGGTGGAACATTCCCCCTGCAGGGTGGTGTGGTTGATGTGGAAGTCGTGCTCGAGCATCTGCTCGAGTTGGCCGATGACTTCCCCCTGGCGCAGCCGGTAGTCGGGCTGCAGGTCGATGTGGGCCGACAGCGCCGTAATGTGCGAGCAGATCGACCAGACATGCAGCTGGTGGACATCGACGACCCCTTCGACCCCCTTCATCTTGTCGACCACCCGGTTGACGTCAATATGCGCCGGCACCCCCTCGAGCAGGATGTGGCCCGCTTCGCGCAGAATGCGCAGCGAACCCCAGCCGATGATCAGCGCGATGCCCGCCGAAATCAGCGCATCGACCACGTACCAGCCAGTGTAGAGCATGACCAGGCCACCGATGATGACGCCGACCGAGGCGACGGCGTCGCCGAGCACGTGCAGAAAGGCGCTGCGCACGTTAAGGTCATGGTGGGCGTGGCCGTGCAGAAAGCGGGCGGAGACCAGGTTCATGACCAGGCCGATGGCGGCGATGAGGAACATTTCCTTGCTTTTGACCGCTTCCGGGTGCTGAAAGCGGGCCCAGGCCTCCACCAAAATGCCGAAGGCGATCAGGATCAGGGTGCTGCCGTTGATCAGCGAGGCGAAAATTTCGGCCCGGTGCCAGCCGTAGGTACGGCGGTCGCTGGCCGGCAGGCCGGCCAGGCGGATCGCCGCCAGCGACAGGGCCAGGGCCAGCAGGTCCATGAAGACGTGGGCGGCGTCGGAGAGCAGGGCCAGGGAGTTGGTCCAGAATCCGCCGACCACTTCCGCCACCAGGGTAATCGCGGTCAGGGCGATAGCGAAGCTGATGCGGCGGGAAATGCTCCGGTCGAGGTAATTGGCTTCAGCCATGCTGCATCCTTTCGGTCAACCACTCATTTTATGCGGCCGGCGGTGAGAAAATCAAGGGCTAAAGATCCGCGGAAAAGAGCCGTGATTGGTGATTGCTGATTGGGTAAGATAAAAATCAAGGGCCTGTAGTCGGTTCACATTTTGCCAGCCCTGTGCTAAGGTGCGTCATCCCACATCAGGAGTTTCTGGATGTCCCCAACTATTTATGACGTACTGATTATCGGCGGCGGCCCGGCCGGCCTGACCGCCGGCCTCTATACCTCCCGCGCCAAACTGAAAACCCTGCTGGTCGAGCGGATGATCCTCGGCGGCCAGGTCATGACGACCACCAAGGTTGAAAACTATCCCGGCTTTCCCGGCGGCATCGACGGCCCCGACCTGATGATGCGGTTTCAGGAACACTGCCAGGAATTCGGCCTCGAGGTCGTCACCGGCGAAGTGCAGGGGCTGGTCGACCGCGGCGAAACCAAGGCGGTGACCGTCGACGGTGAAGAAGTGCTGGCCCGCGCGGTCATTATCACCAGCGGCGCCGAACCGGCCAAGCTGGGCGTCCCCGGCGAGCAGCAGTTCGTCGGTCGCGGAGTCTCCTACTGCGCCACCTGCGACGGCGCCTTTTTCCGCAACGCCACCATCGCCATCGTCGGCGGCGGCGATACCGCGGCCGAAGAAGCCCTGTTTCTCACCCGCTTTGCCAGCAAGGTCTACCTGATCCACCGTCGCGACCAGCTGCGCGCCACCAAGATCCTGCAGGAGCGGGTCTTCGCCAACGACAAGGTCGAGCCGCTGTGGAACAGCCAGGTCGAGCAGGTCGAGGGGGACAACTCGGGAATGAAAAGCATCCTGCTCAAGGACCGGGTCACCGGGGCCACCCGCTCCCTCGAACTGGAAGGGCTGTTCGTCGCCATCGGCGTTATCCCCAAGGCGCACTTTCTGGCCGAGGTGCTCGAGCTCGACGCCGACGGGCACATCCTGACCGATGCCGAGTGCCGCACCTCGATCCCCGGCGTCTTTGCCGCCGGCGACGTACGCAAGAAGATCCTCAAGCAGATCGCCACTGCTGTCGGCGACGGCGCGGTCGCCGCCATCATGGCGGAAAAGTACCTGATGGACCAGGAATAGCCTTAAATACAGCTCGTCCAATATGGAAAGCCCCGCTGCCCAGGCGTTTAACGCTTGCGGCAGCGGGGCTTTTTCTGTAGGGTTTGTGAAATTTAATTTTATGTCAAGGAGGGATCATGCTGGCCAAGGTGTTGTCAGGAGCGTTGATCGGGATCGACGCCTACCCCGTCGAAGTAGAAGTCGATATCGCCCAGGGGCTGCCCCAGTTCGCCACCGTCGGGCTGCCGGAAGGGGCGGTCAAGGAGAGCAAAGATCGGGTCAAGTCGGCGATCAAGAATTCCGGCTACGAATTCCCCGCCCGCCGGATTACCATCAACCTGGCTCCGGCCGACATCAAAAAAGACGGCGCCGCATTCGACCTGCCGATGGCGGTCGGGCTGCTGACCGCCACCGGCGCGCTCAAGCCGGCGCGGGACGGCCGCTTCGTGCTGATGGGGGAGCTCTCCCTCGACGGCCGCATCAAGCCGGTGCGCGGCGCCCTGCCGGTGGCGGTGGCCGCCCGCAACTGGGACGTGGCCGGGCTGATCCTGCCCGAAGAAAACGCCCGCGAAGGGGCGATCGTCGAGTCGGTGCCGGTCTACGGGGTGCGCGACCTGGGGGAGGTGGTCGATTTTCTCGCCGGGGCGAGGGAGCTTACGCCCTGCACCGTCGATACCGCCGAACTGTTTCGCGAAGGAGGCCGCAGCGCCGAGGACTTTGCCGAAGTGCGCGGCCAGGAGCACGTCAAGCGTGCCCTCGAGGTGGCCGCCGCCGGTGGCCACAACGTACTGATGGTCGGCCCGCCCGGCAGCGGCAAGACCATGCTGGCCCGCCGCATCTCGACGGTGCTGCCGGCGCCGAGCTTCACCGAGGCCCTTGAGACGACGAAAATCCACTCGATCACCGGACTGCTGCCGCGGCAGGACGCCCTGGTCGCCACGCGACCGTTTCGCAGCCCCCACCACACCATCTCCGACGCCGGCCTGATCGGCGGCGGCACCCATCCCCGCCCGGGCGAGGTCTCGCTGGCCCA
>NZ_JBFHGD010000151.1:0-8245 GCF_041583255.1 Trichloromonas sp.
GCGGAAGAAGCGCTCGATCTTGATGTCGTAGTGAATCACGTCGCCGACCACCGGAAGAGGGCGGTGAAAGGTGACCACCGCGTCGAGCAGGCGGTAGACCGCCTTCCCCTTGCTGATGAAGTCGATCCCCAGGTAGCCGGAGAGAAAGAGGTCGGCCTGACCCGCTTCGACGGCCACGCAGGTCGGGATGCGGCCGCCGTCCAAGTACCAGCGGTCGGCGGTGACGTCGTGCTCGGTGACAACCCGGCCATGGCTCATGGAGCGCGGCTCTCCTTCAACCGTGAGGATGCGGTCGACCAGCATCAGCGGCTCATCGGGGAGCCTGACCCGGGTCGGATAGCTGTCCACCTCGGCGAACTCGGGGCCGAGCATCTTGGCGATGGAGCCGATGGCGAATTCCATGCACATGTCGCGGTCGAATTGCGGGGCTGTGGTGGCCTGGGGCGATTGCAAAACGGCCTGGTTCTGCGCTTGGGATGCGAGCTCGGGCATCGGCGGCAGCTGCCAGTCGGCCGGCAGGGATTGGCCGCTGGCCAGCATCTGCTGCAGCAGGTTGATCTGCAGGTTGATGTTTTGCGAAAGCGCCTCGGTCATGCTGCCTGAAAAGCGCAAAAACGCTTCGTGGCTGCGGGCGCTGAAGGCGGCGGATTCTTCCAGTTGCTTGAGCAGCGGATGGTCTGATGCTGAAGCGGTGGCGACGGCCGCAGCCGGGCGTGCCGCCGGCCGGGGGGGCGGAACGACAGCGGCCGTTGCCGGCACTGGCGCGGTCATCACTGGCATCGGTTGTGCGGCAGCTGCCGGGCGGGGCGCAGATTGCGCCACAACACTTTTGGGCTTCGGCGGAGTGAAAGGCGCGCCGCCGATGACTGTCTGGATGCGCGGTCCGCTCTTCTCTTTTCCGGCCAAAAGTTCGTCCGAATAGAGCGCCGCCAGTTTGACCGGCAGCCGTTCCGAGAGGCCCTGGGCCAGCAGGCGCAGCAGCAGCGACACGGCATCCTGGCCGGGGTAGCAGGCGGCCCGAGCCAGGTGCGGCCGATCTTTGAGAATACGGCCGATCATGCGGCTGCAGGAGTTGCCGGGACCCATTTCGAGAAAAATCCGCACGCCGTCGGCGTACATCTGCTCGATCACCCGGGTGTAATCGATGGTGTCCAGGGCCTGGCCGAGGATGGCGTCGGCGACGCTGTTTTCGTCCAGTTCGTAGCTGTGGCCGAGGGCGCAGCTGTAGAAACGGATGTCCTCCGGCGGGGTGGTCGGAAACCGGTGCAGTTCGCGGTACGGTTGGGCAACCCGGTCGGCGACTTCACAGTGAACGGTGGTCACCCCGCGCAGCGGAATGTAGGGGCAGCCGAGGCGGGAGACCAGTTTCTCCAGCTGGGGTCGATTGCCGCCGATCACGCATTCTTCGTAGGTGTTGACGATCAGCAGGTAAACCCGCGGCAAACCGGCGAGGGCCTTGCGTACCTTGTCCGCCGGGGCGGCGACCAGGCCGAGAGTCCAGTCGACCGGCTCGTTGGGATCCAGTTTCCAGGTCTGTCGGGCCGCCTTGCAGACACCGGCCAGCTGATCGGTAAAGAGGTTCGAATCCCGCAGTCGGCGGGACATGCCGTCCCGGTCCTTCCAGGCGCCGAAGGAGAAGAGGCCGGCCGATTCGCCGAGACTGTAGCCGCTGACCGCCTGGGGCTCGATGCCGAAGCTGCGGACCAGGTCACTGACCGCGGTGCCGAGGGCGACCTGGGCGATCACCAGGGCATTGTGGTTGTCGTGAACGGCCTCGTTCAGGGTTTCGCCCCAGAACTTCTGTGGCAGGTACTGAAGCCCCAGGTGCAGGCTGCGTACGTCCTGTGAGCGGTAAATCTCGGGCCAGCGGGCCGACAGGTCACGCCCCATGCCGGCGAAATGGTTGCCCGAGCCGGGGAAGATGAAGGCTGTCTCGCCCTGGCCGGCGAGCGGCTCGGGTGTGTAAAAGATGCGGTCGCGAATGCCCGCCGGAAGGGGGGAGCCCCCGTTGCCGTCCAGGCGTTTTTCCGGATGTTCGAGCAGCCAGCGGCGGCCGTGTTCGAGCAGGCTCTGCAGGTCGTCACGGTTTGCCGCCACCAGCGACAGGCAGCGGGCCCGGGCCGGGTCGGTGGGCGCTGCGGCCAGCCAGGTTCGGGCCAGCCTTTCGATGTCGGTTAATGGCTTTTCTTTGGCCAGCTTCTGCAGCCTGGCGATCTGTTCCAGAATGTTCGAGGCGGTGTCCCCCTCGAGGGCGAACAGTCCTTCGCGCAGGGCTCCGAGGGGGCGCTGAATCGGAAGGGCCCGGCTTTTCCCCTTGTCCTCGTGCCCTTCAAGCAGGGCGACCGAACAGCTGCCGTCGACGCCGAGTGCGCTGACCAGGGCCCGGCGCGGCCCGTCGGCCCGGTTGCGCAGCCAGTACTGCGGGGCGGCAGGGGACAAAAATGGCCGGCGCCGCCCGGTCCAGGGCGAGCCGTCGATTCTGCTGTGCCGCAGCGGCGGCAAAATCTGGTGATGCAGGCAGAGCGCGGCGCGGATCAGCGAGGCCAGCCCTGAGGCAGAGCCGGTGTGGCCGAGTTCGGCCTTGACGCTGCCGACCCAGCAGGGATTGTCGCTCGGGGCGCTGTCGATGAAATCGACCAGGGAGGAAGCTTCCACCGCGTCTTCGTCGGGGATGCCGCTGCCGTGGGTTTCCAGGTAACTGACGGCGGCCGGCTTGATCCTGCCTTCGTTAAAAGCGCGTTGCAAGGCGGTATGGATCGCCTGCGGGGCGGGAACGCTCTCTTCGGCCCGGCCTCCGGTCGCCGTGCCGATCCCTTTGATCACGGCGTAAATGCGGTCACCGTCCTGCTGGGCGTCTTCAAGGCGTTTGAGCACCAGGGCTGCGGCCCCTTCGCCGATCAGGGTGCCGTCGGCGTCACGATCGAAGGGACGGCATTGACCGCTGGCGGAAAAAGGGCGGTCGGCGTGCTGGCCGAGCACCGAGCGCAGGTCACCGCTCATGTCGGTGGCGCCGACGATAGCGCGGTTGATGGAGCCTTCCTGGAGGGCGCGGATGGCGATTTCCAGGGCCCGCAGGCCGGAGTTTTCTTCGCTCGACAGGGTGAAGCTGGGCCCGCCGATACGGAATTCCTTGGCGACCCGGCTGGCGACGATGCTGCCGAGAGCGCCCATGACCCGGTTGGCGGTCAACGCCGGCCCGGCGGCTTCGCGCAATTCGGCAATCCATTGCTCCAGTTCGCTCTCACTCAGGGCGCGGCCGAGCTGGTTGGCCCACTTGCGGGCCAGTGCCTGAATGGACCAGCGGAAGCTGTAGCCGGTGGCGTTGAGATCGAGGCCGGTGCCGATAAAGACCCCGGTAAAGAGCAGGTCTTCCCCCTTGATCGAAGCGTCCTGCAGGGCCTGGTCGGCCACCTGAAGCATCAGCAGCTGGCGGGGGAGCATCTCTTCCAGCTCTTTCGGCGGAATACGGAATTCGCCAGGGACCGCAGCGGTTTCCGATACGAAATAACCTTTGAAGGCATCGACGTTGAGGCCGGACTCGGTGAACCATCGGCTCTTCTCGGCGCCCCACCAGCGCTTCGGCAGGCTGGCCGCCGTATCGGTGTCGGCGCCGAGCATACGCTGCTGCACTTCTTTTAACGACGACCAGGGACCGAAGTGCGCCCCCATGCCGACAATGGCGACCGGCTGGGCGGCACGCTGGAACGATGGCGGGAAAGCCACCGAGCTCTTGCTCGGCTGCGGCGGAATCCATTCTTCGATCAACAGGTGAGCGTTGATACCGCCAAAACCGAAAGCGCTCACCGCGGCCCGCCGGGGAACGTCCTTTTTACGGGGATTCCAGGGGGCCGGTTGATTGATGATGCGAAAGGGGCTGTCATCGAAAGAAATCCCCTTGGCGGGCTGGGCAAAGTTCGCTGTCGGCGGCAGGGTCTGTTCCTTCATCGCCAGCAGCACTTTGGCCAGGGCGGCGCTGCCGGCGGCCGTCAGGAGATGTCCGATATTCGATTTGACCGAACCGATGACGCATTGATTCCGTTTCCAGCCGCTGTCACCCCAGAGGCTTTTCAAGCTGGCGAATTCGACGGCGTCGCCGACCGGAGTGCCGGTGGCGTGGCATTCGACCAGATCGACGTCGCTGGGATTCCAGCCGGCCTGCGCATAAGCGGCCCGCATGGCCCGCAGCTGTCCCTCGGAGACCGGCGCCAGCAGGCTGCCGCCGAGGTCGTTGGAGAGTCCGATGCCGCGGATCACGGCATAGATGTGGTCCCCGGCGCGAACCGCGTCTTCGGTGCGCTTGAGCAGGAACATGCCGCAGCCTTCGCCGACCACCAGTCCGTCGCCCTTCTGGTCGAAGGGGGAGCAGGTGCCGGTCGGGGAGACGGCGTGCAGCTGGGAGAAACCCATCTGGGTGTAGAGGGCATCGGGACGGGACAGGCCGCCGGTGAGCATGGCGTCGGCGCGGCCGGCAGCCAGTTCATCAACAGCCAGTTTGATCGCGTAGAGCGACGAGGCACAGGCGGCGTCGAGGGTAAAGCTGGTGCCGCCGAGGCCGAGAGATCGCGCCAGCAGGCCGGCGGGGAGCCCGGCGACGTAGCGGTTGAGCGGCGCGATATCCGACTCGGGGGAAGGTTCGCTGCGGCCGAGGAGTTCTTCCTCAAAGGTGCGGCCGAGGGTGTCGCGGGCCATGGCCGAAGAATATTCGCTCGGCAGGGCCAGGTTGCCGATGATGACACCGACCCTGCTGCGATCGAGGTTGCGGGTGCTGCCGTCGTTGAAGGCTTGGCGACCGGCGTGCAGCAGCAGGCGAAACATGGGGTCGAGGGTGGAGACAAAATCCGGATCGATGTCGAGACCGGCGAGGGAGAGGACGGCATCGTCGTCGATGTAGCATCCCTGTTTTGAATAGACCTTGTCCGCCGCCCCGACTTTCGGATCGTAGACGTCGTCCGGTTCGAGCAGCCAGCGCCCTTCGGGGGGACGGCGCGAGGTGTTGACGTTGCCGGTGATGGTATTCCAGAACAGGTCGAGGGTCGGCGACATGGGAAAGATGCCGCCGACCCCGACGATGGCCACAGATTTTCCGTGTTTCATGCTCAGGCGGCTCCCTGCAGTTTATTGCGCTGGAAGCTTTTGATCAGCGATGCGTCGATGATGCATTCATAATCCTCGATCCGGGCGATCAGCTGGCCGCTGGCGGGGTCGACAAAATCGATATCCGCAGACGCCTTGCTCTTGCTCTGCCTGGTGACGTGGATACGGATTTCGCTCCCGCCGGCCGGAAAGCGATCGGCGTACTGGCGGTAACGGCCGGCAAAGACCGGCAGCGAGGCGGCATCAAAGCGTTCGAAGCTCCACAGGATCATCATCTGGAAGGAGCTGTCCAGGGCCAGGGGGTCGGACAGCCAGGAGTTGCGCAGGGGCTGAGTGATCCACTGGGACGGCAGCGGGGCCGGCTTGGCCTGGGCGACCACACCGTCGCCGGAACAGCCGTCGACCTGGCGGATGCCGTGGAAGTCGGGGCCGTGAAAGAGCCGGTCCGGCGTGTAGATGGCGTCCATCGAACGCGGGTAGGGCGCAAGGTCCAGCGCATCGGCAGCGGGCTTGGCCTCGGGAAGCCGGGTGGCCAGCACCATCTTGGCGCGGGCGTGAACGAACATCTGGCCGTCACCGTTGCGCCCGGAAAGTTCGACCGGCACCACGTGGAAACCGTCGGCTTTCAGCGCCTTGCCGGTCATGACCTGCAGCGAGCAGGTTTCATCAGGGCCGAGGGTGACGCCTTTGAGGATGCGCAGATCGTTGAAGCCGTGGAAACGGAGTCCCGGGTTGTTGTGGATGGCGCCGTGCCCCATCCACTCGATAATCATCGCCATCGGCAGAACCGCCTTTTTGTCCATGACATGGGACGCCAGAAAGGGGTACTGGGCGACCGAAAGGTCGAGATCAAAGGCCTTGGAGATATAGATGTTGGCCGGCGGCTGTACCTGGCTGTCGATTTGGGCCTCGGCGCGGGAGCCGAGGATGACCAGTTCGACCGGACCGCCCGGCGGGGTTGATATTTCGCTGAGCAGGTAGTCGGCACCGGCCTGCAGGCCGATCACCTCGACCCCTTCCTGGGCGAAGAGTTTCTTCAGGGCCGGGGTGACCATGCCGCCGTCCCAGGGGCCCCAGTTGAGGGACACCACCCGGCATTTGGGGCGCAGTCGCGCCTGCTGCTGGGCGATCTTGTTGAGAACCTCGTTGGCCACGGCGTAGTCGACCTGGCCGGTGCGGCCGAAACGACCGGTAGAAGAAGAGAAGAGGACCATGAAGCGCAGGTCGTCTTCGCTGACTGCGTCGAGCAGGGTGCGCAGCCCATCGATCTTGGTCGAGTAGACCAGTTCGAACTGGTCGGCGGTCTTGTCGGTGATCAGGCGGTCGGCCAGAACCCCGGCGCCGTGAATCAACCCCTTGACCGGACCGTAGCTCGAACGGACCTTGGCCACCGTCCTGGCCACCGCCGCCGGATCGCGCAGGTCGACGGACCGGTAAATCGCCTTGCCGCCGGCGGCGACGATGCGCTGCAGGTTGCTGCGGATTTCCCGGCTGCCGAGAATCGCCTGGTACTGTTGTTCGAGATCCTTGGGCTTCAGCGGTGCGGCTGCCTGGCTGAGCAGGGCTTTCTTGATGTCCACCTCGGTCTGCATGCCGCTCAGCCAGTCGGGTTCGGCTTCCGGGGCCGGGCTGCGGCCGAGCAGAAGCAGGGTGGCCTGGCTGGCCGCAGCCAGGGATACGGCCACCTCGGCGGTAACTCCGCGGGCGCCGCCGCTGATGACCAGCAGGTCGCCGGCGGCAACCGGCAGCTCCCGCATTTCGCCGGTCAGCGGCACAGTGGTCAGCTTGAGGGTGTGCTGGCCGGCGGCAGAAATGCCGACCTCGAGCGGGCCGTCGGTGAGAATTTCCTCGACCAGGGCGGCCGCCGTGGTCGTGGCATCCTGCAGCTCGGGGGCCAGGTCGATGGCTTTGCAGGAGACCTGAGGCCATTCGTGGCTGGCCGTTTTGCTCAGTCCGGCCAGGCCGCCGGATACCGGGTCGGCGGGGGAGGCGCCGGGAAGCAGGCCAAAGACGCCGTTGAGGCGGGATACGGTGGCGAGCAGCGATTTGCCCTGTTCGCCGGCTTTCTTGAGGCCGGGACCGGCAATCTGGAGCAGGCGGAAGGCGCGCTTCAAGAAAAGATCATCGGTCGCCGATGCCGGTGACAGCAGGATGAGACCGCCGAGATCGGAGGGGGCCGGGAGAAAGTCGAGTTCATCGAGAGAGACAAGTTTCGGCTGGTAGCCGAGCTGTTTGAGACGCGCATCGACGGCGCGGCTAAGCTCGGAGCCGTCGGCGGTCAACCAGATCGAGGCTCCATCGGCGAGAGCCAGTCGTTGCCGGTCGCCCTTTGCCTTGAGGGGGACGACTTTGACCAGCTTTCGCTCGATGCCGCCGCCGGCTGTCGTTTCGCTGCCCGCGGTTTCCTTTGCCGTCGCCGGACTTGCAGCCCCGGAGACGCTGGCAAGAAAATCGACAATCTGCGCCACGGTCTGCAGGGTGCCGAGATGCTCCGGTCGGATGGCCGGGGCGCCGGGAAGCTGTTCCTGCAGGGCGGAGAGGATTTCGACCCGCTTGATCGAATCGATGCCGAGGTCGGAATCGAGAGCCATGTCGAGCTCGAGCATTTCCACCGGGTAGCCCGTCTTGTCGGCGATCACCGCCAGCAGGGTGCGGGAGACGGTGTCGCGGTCGATCCGTTCGACTTGTGCGGTCGAGGCCGGAGCGGCGGCGGTTTTGCCGGCGCAGAGGTGGTTGACGATCTGTCCCAAAGTCTGCAGGGTGCCGAGTTCGTCAGGCTTCACTGCCGGCGCTTCGGGGAGGCGCTCCTGCAAAGCGGAGAGGATTTCGACCCGCTTGATCGAATCGATGCCCAGATCCGAATCGAGGCTCATCTCCAGTTCGAGCATGTCGACCGGGTAGCCGGTTTTATCGGCGATGACTTCGAGCAGTATCGTTGCCACTCTGCCGCTGTCAAGGCCGCTCTGGGCTGCAGCATTGGCTGTTAATGCCGCGGCAGGTGCTGCAGCGGTCATCCCGGAACAGAGGTGGCTGACGATCTGCCCCAAAGTCTGCAGGGCGCCGAGATCGTCGGGGCGTACCGCCGGGGCCTCGGGGAGGCGCTCCTGCAAAGCGGAGAGGATTTCGACCCGCTTGATCGAATCGATGCCCA
>NZ_JBFHGD010000152.1:0-8221 GCF_041583255.1 Trichloromonas sp.
AGGCTCCCTCGAAGACCATGCCGCGACTCCCCTCGCAGCGGCCCGTGCGACCCTCGCCGCCAGCGGGAAAGCCAGCAGGCGCGATCTCGCCCTGCAGGGCCGCGAGAAAAGCCGCTTCAAACAGGCGGGGCGTCTCGGCCATCGGCACATGGCCGGCACCGGGGATGATCTGCAGCCGGGCCGCCGGCAGATTGGCCTCAAGCAGGGTCCCGGTGCGTCGCGGGGTCACCCGGTCGTTCTCGCCCCAGAGAATCACCGCCGGCACCCTGACTCGAAACAGGTAGGGGCTGAAATTCTCCTGGATCAGGGCCATGGCGGCAATTTTGACCGGATCCCCGCCCAGCACACGACTGCGCAGCAGCTCATTCTCCAGCATCATGTCGAGATCGAGAAGAGGATTTGGAAGCCGGCCGACCATTTTCCCGAGAAAGTTGTCCACGTCGAAAGGCACCACGAATCCCTCCGAAAGGACGCTGAGCATCTCCTTGGTGTAGACCCGGCGGTCAAGAATGCCCGCCACATCAATCAGCACCAGCCGGGACAATGCGTCCGGGTAAGTACCCGCGTACCTAAGTGCGATTGCCCCCCCCAGGGAATGCCCCGCCAGCACCGGGGGCATACCGACAAAGGTATCAACCACCCACTTAACAAATGCGGCGTAATTACCAGGCGAATAGAGGGAATTCTGCTTCTGCGAGCGCCCGAAGCCGGGCAGGTCAAAGGTCACCACATGGTAGGATTCAGCCAAAACCGGCAGCAGCAGCCGCCAGGTGTCCGAGGCCATGTCTCCAAGACCGTGCACCAGCACCAGGGGCGGCTTCCCCCGGTCCCCCGCCTCGAGGATATAAGCGCTGCCGCCGAAAACCGGCTCGGCAACGAGCTTTGCCCGGATGGCCTGTCCAGCCTGTCCAGCCTGCCCGGCAGACCCGGCGGCATGGCATTCGAATGCATAGAGAGCAGGCAGCAAAACGGCGGCACACAGCCCGTGGACAATGATGAGTCGCGCGATACGGAACAAGCTAAAAGCCCTCCTGGAAAGACTGCACAAACCGAACTTCCGACACTATAAACCAAAAAAGCCGCCCGGTACACCCGGACGGCTTTTTAGAATTATTCCCACTCGATGGTAGCCGGCGGCTTACTCGATATATCGTAAGTGACCCGGTTGATCCCCTTCACCTCGTTGATGATGCGGCTGCTGATATGGGCCAGCACCTCGTAGGGCATCGGGTACCAGCCGGCGGTCATGAAGTCCCTGGTCTCCACCGCCCTCAGCGCCACCACGTATTCGTAGGTGCGGCCGTCGCCCATGACCCCAACACTCTTAACCGGCAGAAAGACGGCGAAGGCCTGGCTGATCTTGTGGTAATGACCGGTGCGGTAGAGTTCCTCGATGTAGATGGCGTCCGCCTGGCGCAGGATATCGGCGTATTCCTTCTTCACCTCGCCGAGGATGCGCACACCGAGCCCCGGACCTGGAAAGGGGTGCCGCCAGACCATGGCGTGGGGCAGCCCCATTTCCTCGCCGATGGCGCGGACCTCGTCCTTGAAGAGTTCGCGAAGCGGCTCGAGGAGCTGCAGCTTCATGTAGTCGGGCAGACCGCCGACGTTATGGTGGCTCTTGATGTTGTGCGCCTTGCCGGTCTTGGCCCCGGCCGATTCGATGACATCGGGATAGATGGTTCCCTGGGCCAGCCACTTGGCGTCGACGAGTTTGTTCGATTCTTCCTCGAAAATGTCGACGAACAGGCCGCCAATGATCTTGCGCTTGCGTTCGGGGTCGCTGACCCCGGCCAGGCCGGAAAGAAAGCGCTCTTCGGCATCGACCCGGATTACCTTGACCCCCATGTTCTGGGCGAAGGTCGCCATGACCTGGTCCCCTTCGCCGAGACGCAGCAGGCCGTTGTCGACAAAGACGCAGGTCAGCTGGTCGCCGATGGCCCGGTGGATCAGGGCTGCAGCCACCGACGAGTCGACGCCGCCGGAGAGCCCGAGAATGACCTGGTCGCTGCCGACCTGCTCGCGGATGCGGACAATGGCATCCTCGATGATCTGCCCAGGGGTCCACTGACCGTGGCAACCACAGATTTTGCGGACGAAGGTATCGATAAGGGTCTCACCGCGCGGGGTGTGGTTGACCTCCGGATGAAACTGGACCCCGTAGAGATTGCGGGCGAGGTTCTGAATGGCGCAAACAGGCGCGTTCTCAGTCCCGGCCACGACCTCAAAACCGGCCGGCACCTTTTCCACGTGATCACCGTGACTCATCCAGACCGGGCTCTTGCTTTCAACGAAAAAGCCATCGAAGAGCGGCCCCGGCGCCCCCTGGGCGAGCAGCTCGGCGTGGCCGAACTCGCGCTTGCCGGCAGGAACCACCTCACCGCCGAAATGGCGACTCATCAGCTGCATCCCGTAGCAGATGCCGAGCACCGGCACCCCGAGCTCGAACAACTCCTCGGCGATACACGGAGCCCCATCCTCGTAAACCGACTTGGGTCCGCCGGAGAGGATGATCCCCTTCGGAGCAAACTTCCGTATCGCCTGGATATCCATGTCAAAGGGGTGCAGTTCGCAATAGACGTGGGCTTCGCGAACCCGGCGGGCGATCAGCTGGGTGTACTGGGAGCCAAAATCGAGGATGAGGATCTTTTCGCTGTGGATGTCCTGGGACATGGAGTTCTCCAAAAAAAAGTCCACGGCAGGCCTGTGCCTGCCGCGGACTGGAACCATCAATCAGTTGCCGGCACGCTCGATGCGGTAGTTAGGCGCTTCGTGGGTGATGGTGACGTCGTGTACATGGGATTCACGCAGGCCGGCATTGGTGATCCGCATGAAACGGGCGTTTGCCTGCAGCTCGTTAATAGTCCGGCAGCCAGTGTAACCCATGCCGGCACGCAGGCCGCCCATGAGCTGATGGATGTTGCTGGACAGGCTGCCGCGGAACGGCACCCTCCCCTCGATACCTTCGGGCACCAGCTTGACGTCGCTGTCGACGTCGCCCTGGAAATAACGGTCCTTGCTCCCCTGCTTCATGGCCCCCAGGCTCCCCATGCCGCGATAGGTCTTGTAGGTCCGGCCCTGGTAGAGGATCGTTTCGCCGGGCGACTCGTCGGTTCCGGCGAAGAGCGAGCCGATCATGATGACGTCGGCGCCGGCGGCAACCGCCTTGGGCAGTTCGCCCGAATACTTGATGCCGCCGTCGGCAATCAGCGGGATACCCGCCTTGCGGGTGACCGTGGCCACATCGGCGATGGCGGTAATCTGCGGTACGCCAACCCCGGCAACCACGCGGGTGGTGCAGATCGAGCCGGGCCCGATACCGACCTTGACCGCGTCGATGCCGGCCTTGATCAGGGCCTGGGCCGCTTCGCCAGTGGCGATATTGCCGGCGATCAGCTGCAGATCGGGGTAAGCGCGCCGGGTGTCGATCACGGCATCGATGACCCCCTGCGAATGACCGTGGGCGGTATCGATGATGACCACGTCGACTCCGGCCCGGACCAGGGCCTCGAGCCGCTCTTCGCGGTCGCCGCTGACCCCGATCGCCGCGCCGACCCGCAGCCGGCCGAAGTCATCCTTGCAGGCGTTGGGATATTTGCGAACCTTCTCGATATCCTTGATGGTGATCAGCCCCTTAAGGGCATAGCTGTCATCGACCACCAGCAGCTTTTCGATGCGATGCTGATGCAGGTGATACTTGGCCTCTTCCAGGGTCGTGCCCGGCGGCACGGTGACCAGCTTGTCCTTGGTCATCACGTTGGAGATCGGCTGGTCAAGCTTGGTTTCAAAGCGCAGGTCACGGTTGGTCAGAATGCCGACCAGCTTGCCGTCTTTGGTAATGGGAACCCCGGAGATGCGGTATTTCTCCATCAGCTCGAGGGCCTCGTAGATCTTCTGGTCGGGGTGCATGGTGATCGGGTCGACGATCATGCCGCTCTCCGACTTCTTGACCTGGTCGACCTCGAGAGCCTGCATCGCCGGCGGCATATTTTTGTGCAGGATGCCGAGTCCCCCTTCCCGGGCCATGCAGATGGCGGTCCGGTTCTCGGTGACGGTATCCATGGCGGCGCTAAGCAGGGGGATGTTGAGCCTGATCTTGGGTGTCAGCTGAGTCGTAAGGTCGACTTCTTTGGGGAGTACGGTCGAGTGGGCGGGAACGAGTAGCACATCGTCAAACGTCAGACCTTCACGGATCTCTGGATCCAGCATCGCCAGCTCCTTTTTATGGGGTAAGTCATCGGGTTACAGGTGAAAAATATTAATCGGCGATACTATCCAAGCGCATCCGGTTGGTCAAGCCTAAATCTGTTAAAAAATCTCAAGCCGCCAGGCTTGGGAGCCGGCGGCCTGAGAACGATCGGCCCGCTGCGCTGACAGCAGCAAACCTGTTAATTCGGGATAAACTGGCTGATGTTTTCGATTTTGAAAATCGCCGAGGCCAGCAGCTTCACGGTATTTTCAAGATCTTCGAGCGACAGCAGTTCGACCGGGGTGTGCATGTAGCGCAGCGGTACGCTGACCAGGGCCGCTGCCGACCCGGCCCGCGAAAGCTGCATGACGTTGGCATCGGTGCCCGTTCCACGCGGCGCCCCCATGATCTGGAAGGGGATATTTTCCTCGCGGGCCGTGGCCGTCAGCAGTTCGAACAGAGCCGGGTTGACGTTCGCCCCGCGGGCGATAATCGGCCCCTTGCCGACCTTGAATTCACCGATTTCCTTTTTGTCCATTTCCGGGTAATCGGTGGCGAAGCCGACATCAATGGCAATCGCCACATCGGGGTTGACCCCGTAGGCGCTGGTGGTGCCGCCGCGCAGCCCCACTTCTTCCTGAACCGTGGTGACGCCGAACAATTCAACCGGGGGGGCTCCGCGTCGCCGCACCTCCTGCAGCACCCTGGCCACGATAAAGGCCCCCATCTTATCGTCAAAGGCCCGGGATATCACCCGGTCGCCCTGAAGCCGCTCGAGACCGACGGCAAAGGTCACCGGATCACCGATGGCCACCAGCTTTTCAGCCTCCGCCTTGTCGTTGCAGCCGATGTCGATGAATTGCTTGTTGAGCTTGACCACCGTCTCCCGGTCCTTGGTTTCCATCATGTGAATCGGCTTCTTGCCGACCACGCCAAGGATCGGGCCGCTTGCGGTATGCACATTCACCCGCTGGCCGGGGACCAGGTGGGCGTCAACCCCGCCGATCGGGGCGAAAAAGAGAAAACCGCCGTCGTCGACATACTTGACCATGAAACCGATTTCGTCGCAGTGCCCGGCCAGCATGACCCGCGGCAGGTTTTCGCCGGCCCCGTCGATGCGGGCAATGACGTTGCCCATCACATCGGTGCGCAGTTCGTCGACCACCGGATCGAGGACCCGGCGGATGATGCGCTGGGCCGGCTGCTCGAACCCGGACGGACTCGGAGCTTCGACAAGCTCTTTCAGAAAATCAAAATCCTGATCTTTCATTGACAGCTATCCTTCCAAAATCTAAAAAGATCGACCTCACGCAAAGCCGCAAAGGCGCGAAGAGAATGTCATTCAAACTGATTTTCTTTGCGTCTTTGCGGCTTGAGTGAGTAGAGCGAACGGGCATGAGCCAGAACTTGACATTTGACAGTAAGCCTACCCCAGCGCCTTGCGGACCAGGGCTTCGGAATTTTTCCGGCACTGCTCAAACTGGGCCTCGGTCAGACCGGCGCCCAGGGCGATGCGGCGGGCCATCTCCAGAGACACCAGGTCACCGGGGCCATGAGCATCGTTGTTGACCACCAGTTTCGCCCCGGCGGCCAGGGCGCGGCTGGCAACAAGGCCGTTGGTCAGGGAGTGCCCCTTGCGGGTGGTGATCTCCAGACAGACGCCGATTTCGGCCGCCAGGGCGGCATCTTCGGCGGAAATCAGCCCGGGATGGGAGAGGATATCGACCCGCGCCTCGATCGCGGCGCGGTTGGTTCCTGCGACCACCGGCTCGACGATGGTTTCACCGTGGCATACCACCAGTCGCGCACCAAGAGAACGCGCCTCGCAAGCCGCCTCGGCAATGGCCGCCGGCGGGATATGGGTCAGCTCAATGCCGGGAATGACCGACAATCCCCAGGCGGCGCCAAGATCTTCGGCGACCCGGACCAGGCGCGGAATGATCAGGTCCATATTGGAAAAATCGCCATGATCGGTGATCGCCAGCGCCCGGTAGCCGGCCACGGCCGCCCTGCGGACCAGTTCGTAGGGAATCAGCTCGCCATCACTGAATAGGGTATGAGTGTGCAGGTCGATCATGCGTCCTCCCTGGCCGGCAGCGACCGGCGGAAATGAGTCGCGAAAAAAGCCAGCATCTCACGAAACGTCATCCGGTCTCCCCGCTTGAGCAGGAACGCCCCCTCACGCGCTTCGTTGAAGGCCACCGACACCACCGGCACGCGGGAGCGGAGCTTGAAAAACTCTTCGGCCGCGGCCACCTCCCCCGATTCGGCGAGGGAGACCACGCCGAACAGGCGGCGACAGAACGGGGTCCAGAGCGGCCCGGTCTCAGCCGTCGCCGGCAACGAAAAGAGCCGCAGCGAAAAGGTTTCGGTAATGGCCAGACGGCCGACATCCCCCAGGCCCAGGCATTCCTCTCCGAGCAGAAAATCGTGGGCCGGTTCGAATTCGGAAATCCCCTGCATGGCCTGCACGAAACGCCGCACATCTTCGGCAGTCGCCGCCAGCAGGATCAGCTTGGCCGAGGCCTCGTCAAGCAGCACATCGCGCTCTCCGAGATGGTCCTTGATGACGATGATTTCATCGGAGGAGAGTAGCGGGATGCGGCTGACTTCGGCGGTCAGGCCCTCTTTTCGCTCTGCGAGAACCCCCTTGTCAATCAGCACCTTGAGGACTTGCAGCACCTCAAAGTCGGGCCGGGGACAATGGTCGAGGATGTCCTGCACCAGCGGGTAATATTCGGCCAGGATGAGTATCTCCTGGGTGGTCGGCCGCAGCCCGCGCGGAAGCCGGTCGCGGGGAACCTTCATTTCGAGGCAGGCATCCAACGGCGGCAGGCTGGCGAGCTGGGCGTTCCTCTCGTCGAGCTGCCGCAGCCCCTCGATGACCAGGTGATCGACCGGAGCGTTGATGCGGATTTCAACATCGACAGCTCCGGGAGAAAACCAGAAATCGCCGTCGATCCAGTCGAGCATGCGGTAAAACGCCTTGTCGCCGTCCACCCGCCCGACCCGGGCATTAACCACGCTGCCGTCACGCATGAAGATCGTGCCCCGCCCCGCGGCGCTGCTCAGGGACAGCACTCCGTCCTTGCGGTTAACGCCGAGCACCTGAACGAGATCGGTCACTGAAATCTGGTTCAGGTTGCCGCGGATTTCCTTCTCCTGGCGACCGACCTGCTCGGTTCTTTCGAGACGACCGAAATGGGCCAGCACTGCGGCCAGAAGCTGTTCCGGATTGAACGGGCGCGGCAGGAAACAGTCCTTGTGCCGCCTGAAGCCGTCCACCTCTTCACCTTCGCGGCCGATGTAGAAAAAAGCGATGCGTTCGGTGCGGGGGTTGGACAACAGAATCTGGGCCAGGCGGGTCGCCGGCAGCAGCGGGATCTCGGTATCGAGGACCATCATGTCAGGAAACAGGGTCAACGACAATTCAAGCGCCCGCGCGCCGTCTTTGCAGAGATGAATTTCCAGCCCGTGCTGCAGCAGCAGGTCGACCAATCCCCCCAGGTCTTCCTGGTTGCTGGCGAGTACGATTTTATTGAACAGCTTCGGCATGGCGGCTCGGCCCTAGATCTGCGCCTGGAGCTGGTACTGCTCCTGGAGCTTGGTGATCATGTTTTCGACAAAATAGAAATCCGACGTATGGAAACCGATCAGTTCGTCACCGCGCTGACGGGCGAACATGGCGTAAGCATAATCTTCGTTGAGATAGAGCAAAAAAGGGATTTTTTCAAAGCGGTCGCTGTCGATGTAGATCGGTACGATACGTTGAAAATCCCAATGAACCCGCTTCTGACCGCCGAGCAGAAAGACAGAGGTGGACGACTTCTCCAGGCCCTCGGTGTAACGCAGACTTTTGCGAACCCGTTCAAAATCACCGCAGCCCCGGTAGATAATCCCTCGCACCCGGCTCGATTCAACCACCTCGCGGCAGAATGCCCGCATTATTTCATCGAGACGCCCGGCCGGCATGCGAAAATAGCGGCAACGCAGTGCGTCTTCGTGGCTGGCCAGGGCGTCAGCCACCTTGAC
>NZ_JBFHGD010000153.1:0-8181 GCF_041583255.1 Trichloromonas sp.
AACCTGATCCAGCGCCACCGCGAAGATGACCCGGACAATCCCATCGTCAGCAACGTGCTGCAGGGGGTGAACAGCCTGCGGTATGAGCAGGAACCGACCAGGCCCGCTCGTCGGCGCTTCAAATAACCGCGCACATTTTCGATCCGAATAAACGCCCCTCCCGAAACCCGGGAGGGGCGTTCCCTTCTGTCTGCATTCAAAACTGAGCCGGCAGAGACCTGCTAAAGGCCCTTTTCGGCGGCCAGCCTGAGAGCCCCCGCATCCAGCGGGTCCCCCAGCACCTCAAGATAGCCCCCTAACTGCTTCTGCATGGCCTGCTTGGCCACATCCGACAAAACCCACCCCAGGGGCAGGGGACCCTGCCCATCCCGAAGGGCAAGGGAAAGGTACAGCCCCTTTTTCCTTTGCTTGTTCTGCTGCTCGACCAGGGCGCGCAGGGCAACCCGGGAATAACTCCCGCGGGCATTGCGGGTATTGAGCAGGGTGGCCACCGGGGAGAGGAGCTCGTTGAGAAACTGCCGGGGCGCCGGCTCCCCGTTATCGAAAAGCTTGGGGTCGTTGGAAATCATGATCACCACCGGAAGAATAGTGGACCATTGATTGGGGGGGACCCCCTGTTTCATCGCCGCCAGCACCTCGTAAGCCGTAGCCGCCCCCGAATTTTCAAAATATCCGCCATCGACCAAATGCCCCCAGACCGTGCCGCCAGGGGAACGAACCGTGCCGGCAGGGCTGACATAGGTAAATCGCGCACTGTTGTGCACGGCGCTGCTTAATGGGACCTCGGCACCGGTGATCTCGAAAAAATCCACGGCGTCGGCGAAGGTTTCGCCGTCGATCTTCAGATTGCTGAGGATGACCCGCTTGCCCGTCTCCACCCAGGTGCTGTTGAGAAACAGGGCCGGGACCCGCTCCCCGCCCTGGCGCCAGAGGTTGTCGAACGATTCGCCGAAGCGCCCGTTACGCAGCTGCGCTTCCCACCCCTGCTCCCAGGCTGTTTCCATGGCCCGTGCCCGGTCGAAGGGAGGGACCGCTACAGGGAGAAAGCGCTGAACCAGGTCGGGGTAGAGCATGTAGGCCACGGTGGGAGCCAGGAAGTCGGCGGAAAGAACGGCATGGGCACAGCGCTGCATCGGTCCGGCGCTTTCGCCCTCGCCGCACTGAAGAGCGCCCCTCTCCTGCTCCTCCCGCAGAAGGGCATCAAACACGGCCCCACCGAGGCTCCCCCCGGAAACCCCGCTGATGGCATAGACATGGTCGGCAAAATCGGGATTCAGATCCTGCAATGCCGCCAGAACAATGCCAGACCAGTAAGCCGCCCGGATGCCGCCCCCTTCGGCCGCCACGACAAAGACCGGGTGGGGGGCCTCGCCCGGCCACCTGTCCAGTCGCTGCTGCAGCCATTGGGAAAAGTGATTCCCCACGGTCGGCTTCTCGGACCTCGCTGCCGCAGGTATGGCCGACGGCAGGGTGCGGATCGCGTGGTTATCGTTCCAGAAGCTGAAGAGGACAACGGCAAGGAGCAGGAGCGAGAGGATGGGAATTCGGGCCAGACGGCTGAAATGAACCACCATGCTGCCAAAGGGGATCCAACTCGACGCTGCCAGCAGGAGGATGGTCGCCGTGCCGAAAAAAGCGGCGGCAACCGGCCAGAACAGAAAGAGCAGAAAAAGGAACAGGCTCAGCAGCAGGGATGCGGCAAGAAACAGCTTGGAATTCGTTTCGATATTCCAAATCGAATGCAGGTCGGCAGAAAAGTCCTTCTCGCCGCGATCAACCTTGAACACGGATGCCGCGGACCGAAAAACCGCTCGGTCGGTCAGCTTCGTGTCCATCAACTGGTTGTATATGGCCGAAGACGCCTTACGCCGCAACATCGTGCCGAGATAAAAAAAGACCCCCAGAACCAGGCAGGCATACCCCAGCAGATCCAGCGTCTGGCCGACGTTCAGGATGTCGTTCTCGCCATAAACCATGGCGGCCTTGAAAAATGCCGCAGCCACCGCCAGAAAACCGCCGAGCCCGAGCAGGCGCGGCACGTGCTTGCGCAGGAACCTACGCCGACCCTCCCGCGAAGGACTCAGAGTATCCGGCTCATCAAAGGGAAAACGCAACATCACCCGCGCCCAGTACCAAGCGTTGACCGCCCACACAACCAGCGCGACAAAAAAGAGGATGAGCTTGACCACCGCCCGGGACTTCTCATACTGCCACTCGGCCAGGCCCCGCAGCACGTCCTCCCCTTGCGGCGACAGGAGCAGAAAGGCCAGCCCGGCCAGCAGCATGATCACGCTGAATCGACAGAGCTTCAAAATAGACCCCAGATCCTTGACCCACTCCCACAGAGCCCGGAAAAGCACCAGCACAACGCCGAAAAAACCGCGGTTGACTTCATCCATAAGTCGCCCTCCTCTCGATTATCCGGAACAAAGTATTTCAGCCCCCGGCACGCACGGCAAAACAAACACCCGCCCCCCTCTTTCCAATCAGGCCCTGTCCGCCCCTCCCCACTGATGATACTTAACTATACCTATTTCCTGACGAATTTCAGCTCACTCCCTAAAGGAGACGGGTCGATGATCTTGCCCTGGCTCCCTGCAACACAGGTGATTTATGGCGGCCGGCCGCGACAGAAGACCCAAAACGTGCTCTTCTCGATCGCGAGTCACGCGGGGCGCTTCGGCGGACCGGCTGCGGTTCTGTCGGTACCGGGCGTGACAGCACTGGATCGGCCAGAAGTGGCCGGGCCCTCTGCAGAACAGCCCCACTGCTGTTGACAATGCATAGGTGGCCGGTATATTTACATATTCCTTATTTTCCCTATCAGTCCTGTGCGAAGGAGTTTCCATGAAACGTGTAGCCCTTATTGTTATGACAACGCTCTCCTGCGGCTTTTTCATGGGGTGCGGATCGTTGAACACGGCGAGCGAGCCCCAGGCGAATGCGGTAAAGGTGGCCGCCGGCGCTGACGTGATGACGAAGCCGCCGGAGGATATTGTCGCCGCCGCGGTCGAAGCGAAACCGGAAAGCCTGGAGGAGACCGCCGCCACCGTCGAAGCAATAGCCGAAAAGCCCCAGGTGTTCGCTCCCGGAGCTTTTGAAAATCCCAAGGTTTGCGCACCCTGCCATAGCGACATTTATGATGCCTGGTCGCATTCCATGCATGCCAACGCCTGGGAGAACAAATGGTATCAACCCGACCTTCTTCTGGCTCATCAAGAAACCGAAGGCGCCACCGACCTGCTGTGCGGCGCCTGTCATGCGCCCATTGCGGCGCGCACCGGGCTTTTGCCCCCCGTCGACGGCAGCAAGTTCGATGCGACATCGCGCCGGGGCATCTCCTGCGACTTCTGCCACACGGTATCCGGGGTTTCGCAGATGTCCAACATGGGACATGTTTCGGAACCGGGCAAGGTGAAGCGCGGCCCCCGAGGGGATGGCAGATCGCTCCATCACGAGGTGAACTATTCGGAGATTCACACCAAGGCCGACTTCTGCGGCTCCTGCCACATGGTCATCCACCCCGCAACCGGGGTCCACATCATCGACACCTGGGACGACTGGAAGAACAACGATTACGGCAAGCAGGATATCCGCTGCCAGGATTGTCACATGACGCCCACCCCCGGCATCAGCAAAAGCCCCGGCCGCGCCTCATTAATGGGCAAGCGGCGTGACAATATCGCCTTCCACGGATTTATCGGCGGCAGCTCCTATGTTCAGGACCAGCTGGGCAACCCGCAGCAGGCGGAAATGTCCCGGGAATTCCTGCGCGCCGCCGCCGAGGTCAAACTTGCCGAGAAGGTCACGGATGACGGGACGCTCGAGTTGACCGTCGATGTGCACAATGTCGGCGCCGGGCACAAGATACCCACGGGCACCACCTATATCCGCATCATGTGGCTGCAGGTTGAAGTTGTCGACAACGCTGGCAAACTGGTCTACAGCTCCGGCCACATCGACGACAAAAATCACGTGGACCCCGACGCGGTCTTCTTCCGGGTCCTCTTTCGCGATGCCGAGGGCAATTTGACCGGCAAGAGCTGGCGCGCCCACGGCATCGGGTACGACCGGCGCATCCCCGCCAAGGGGAAGGACAGCGAAACCTATCGCATCCAGCTGCCCGGCAAAGGCGAATACCAGGTCAAGACGCGACTGATGTACCGCTCCGTTGCCCAGGAGTCCCTGGACGAGATTTTCGAGCGGACCGGCGAAGTGCTGCCCCCGGTTGTCAGTGTCGAAATGGCGGCCGCACAGACCAGGGTCAGCTTCTAGCGCCCCGTGCGGTTAGATCGCCGCACGGGACAGTGGCAGGCCGCCGGGCTTCACACAGGCAAAAAGGCGCCGCCCCGATTAATGGGGCGGCGCCTTAGTCACGCATGAACGAGAAAAAAAAAGAAACCCGGGTCGCGGGGGTTGTTCAGGCCACCGCCTGCACCGATTCATTCGCCCTCGCGACGGCCAGGGGCAGGGTAAAATAAACCGCGGTCCCTCGGCCCGGTTCGCTTTCGATCCAGATGCGGCCGCCATGGGCATCAACGATATCCCGGGCGATGCTCAGGCCGAGGCCGACTCCCCCTACCGCTGTGGTTGAGGAATCCACCCGGTAAAACCGGTTGAAGACCATGGACGCCTGCTCCGCCGTCATACCGATGCCTTCGTCACTAACGCAAACCTGGGCAAAGCCGTCCATTCTCTCCGCAGCAATTTTCACCTCCCCCCCCTGGGGCGAATACTTGACCGCATTGCTCAGCAGGTTGCCGAGAACCTGCTCGATCCGCCCGCCATCGCCGGCCACTTCAATCGGCTCGGGACAGCAGTCGAGCGCGATCCGATGCCGTTTGGAGTCGATGAAAAAAAGGCTCACCGCCTGCTGCACCAGGTCATTGAGAGAAAATGGGGTTTTGCTGACACTCAGCACCTGGCCCGAATCAACCAGGCTGGCGTCCACCAGGTCATCGACAATCCGCGACAGGGCAAAGCCCTTTTCGTGAATGCTCAGGCAGAACCCCTTGCGTTCCTCGGGAGTGAACCGCTCGGCGCCTTCGCTGGTCAGCAGCTCGGCATAACCGATCATGGTGGCCAGGGGCGTCTGCAGCTCGTGGGTGGCCATGGAGATGAACTCACGCTTCATCCGCTCGATCGAGCGGTCTTCGGTCACGTCCTGAATCAGCACGACCTTTCCGGCGCCCCTGCCATCCGGCCCGATCAGTTCGGACGTCCGCCCCTGCAGTACCCGCAGCGGCTTCCCGGCGAGCGCGGGCAGCTCGAAATCCTCGTTTTTTTGCCCGGCTCGCCGGCGCAAGAGCAGGTTGAGGTAATCGAGCAGGACGCCATTGGTCACCAGTGACTCAAGCGGCACCCCCCCGCCGACGATACAGAAACGGCAGCCGAGCAAGGCCTCGGCGGCGGGATTCATCAGGGTCACCCGGTCCGCTTCATCAACCACCAGCAGGCCATCGCCGACCGAGCGGAGAATCCCGTTGATCCGGTCTTTTTCGCCCTGCAGCACCCCCACGGTTTCGCTGAGCAAATCCTGCACCACGATCCGCTCGACGACCTCCTCCTTGAGCTTGCGGCACGAATCCTCGAGTTGACCGGTTCGCTCGGCAACCCGGTCTTCCAGGTTCAGGTTCGCGCGTTTTAGCGCAGCTTCCGCCTTTTCACGGCGCCGCATCGTTTCCCGGATCTTGCCGAGCGCCGCGACAATCAGCGCCAGCAGGCCGAGCCCGATGGCCAACTGCAGCAGCAGCGAACGACGATGCAGACGCTGCAGGCTCTCCATCCGCGAAGTGATATCGAAATAGGTTTCAATCGCCCCGCCGAAGGTTCCCTTCAGCATCAGCGGCACATAGGTTTCAACCACATCGATGCTGTAGGAAGCACCCTCGGCGGTCGGCAGGTCTTTCTTGACCACCTTGGAGAAAGTCTGCCCCTGCCGGACGATTTCGTGAAAATACGATTTCTGGTTGATGGTTCCGACTTCTTCGCGCGCCGTGGAGTAGATGATTTCTCCCTGCGGGGAAAAAAAGCGGAGTTTAATCAAGTGAAAGTCGCGCTGCAGCCGCTCAAGCTCGCGGTCGACATGAGGGGGAATGGTCTCCCGGGCCAGCGGCTGCCGGTCAATATCGAGGGAGTGCAGCAGCACCGCGACATAGCGGGCCGCCTCTTGCTGGGTATCCTGCAGCAGCAGGCGCTCATAGGACGGGAAGGTGAAGAACAGCTCGTACAGGGGAGGGGCCAGCGACAACGCCAGCGACAGCAGAAATACAATCCCGAGAAACGTTCTTTTGCGCATATCCACCCCCTCCCGAATGGATAGTTTTGCACAAAACGCGCCAATGAAAGCGGGCCTTCAAGCGCCCCCGCAGGCGGAAAACGGGTGCCCTGGGCGTTTCAGCGGGCAACCACGCCGAATTCGACCCGGTTGCCCGAAGCGCCCTGCTCCTGCGGCCCCTTGTCAAAATCGGGACGCACCAGGAAGAGCCGTTCCGGCGGCACCCCCTGCTCGGTCGTCAGGTAATTGGCTACCGCCGCCGCCCGGGCCCGGGCCAGGCCAGCGAGCTGTTCGGGGCCGACCACGGTGTTGGCCAGAATCAGTTTTTCCATTTCCGCCGCCGGCAGGCTTTTGTTGAACCCGAAAAAATTGCGCGGCTTGGGGAAATCCTCCCGGTCATAGACCTTTTCCAGGTAGCGCTCGACTTCGCCCGGTTCGATTTCCATATCGGCGGCGGTCTGGCCGGAAATATTCCGCTTTTTAGCTACCAGTTCGAGAAACTTCTCCCGCTGCAGCTGCTGCTGCAGCAGGGCCCGCCGATAGCCCTCCGGATCCCGCTCGGGATCGGCAAACCCGGCAATTTCCAGCCGCAGCCCCGGCCGATCCTTCAGCATTTCTGCCAACTTGGCGAGCTTGTCCCGCTCGGCCGGCAGCAGCTCGGCCGTGCCGAAGGGGAAAGCCGCCGCCGTGAAATCCTCGCCGCCGCCAAAGGCCGCCTGCAGCAGTGACAGCGGCGAGGTGGCGGCCTTGACCAGCAGGTTTTTGAGCACGGTCAGGATCACCGACCAGACGCTGAACTCGGGGTCATCGGTGCGCCCCGCCACCGGGATATCGAGACGAATCGCCCCGTGGCGGTCTTTGAGCAGGGCCACCGCCAGCCTCACCGGCAGATTGACCGCCTGATCGCTTTCGACTTTTTCACCAAAGGTGAACTGGTCGAGCAGGACCCGGTTCTGCGCCTGCAGCGACCTGTGGTCGATGCGATATTCGAGGTCGAGAGACAGCTTGCCTTTTTCCACCGCATAGCCAAGGTAGGTTCCGGAGTACGGGGTGGTCGGCGACAGCTCGATATCCTTGAAGCTGATCCTGAGGTCGGCAAACAGCTCTTCTCCCAGGGGATTGAGCTGACCGCCGATCTGCAGCGGCGACAGGTTTTCCAGGTGTCCGCGCAGGTCAACCTCGGCCGGTTCGACACCGTGGGAAGAAATCCGACCGACCCGGCCGCCCAGCTGGTACATGGTGGTGGCGAAAGCCGGCTTCAGATGGCGGTCGGCAAAGGCGACGGTGCCCCCCTGCAAGGTAATGGCATCGATGGAAATCTCCGGGCCGGGGCCGGACTCGACCGGCTCAACGGCGGGAGAAGCCGTGTCCTCGGCCGCGGCCACCACCCCCTGCAGGTTGAGCCGCCCCTGCTCATCGATGGCCAGCTTGGCGGCATAATCGCTGAGGGCGATCCCGTCGACGTGCAGCGCAAAGGGGTTCAACTCACCGCGAATACCGTCGAACTGCAGACTACCCCAGCGCAGCAGCTCCTGCTGGCGCACCCCATCGAGGCAATAGAAGTTGCGGATGCCCAGGCTCCCGGCGAAGGAACCCGCCAAGCCGGCGGCGGAAGGATTCAGCCGGAGCTTCAGCGTGCTGTCCAGCTCGCCGTCGGCCAGCACCAGCCGGACCGAATCGGGCAGGTAGGGGGCGAAATCGGGCAACGCGATACCCTTGAGGCGACTGTCGAGGGTCAGCTGACCGGTCGCCGCGACCACTTCGCCGGAAAGGTCCAGCTGCCCTGCGCGCCCGTAGCCGGCCTGCAGCCGAAACGGGCTGGTCGCCGGCTCGGGGCCGGCGAGATTGCTCAGCGACAGCTCGATGTCGCTGAGCAGGTGGCGGACCGGTTTTTTCGGCACCCG
>NZ_JBFHGD010000154.1:0-8178 GCF_041583255.1 Trichloromonas sp.
GGTGGCACGCATCAGGAAGAAAAAGCCCCCCTCGACCTGGAGGGCCCAGACCCCGTAGAGCAGAATAACGTAAAAGACCGCCAGCAGATGCCAGACCTGAGCCAGCCGGTTGCGCACGCCATGAAACACCGGGCGGCTGACGACCTCACCATTTTGGTTGCCTGGCCACTGCTGAAGGTAGTCGGTCACCCCCTCACGGTTCTGCAAGATGATGATGATCACCAGCACGGTCACCAGCAGCCCCAGCAGCCGTAGCAGCACCTCGTAGGAAAGCGCAGGCAACCCCAGCAGCAGAGCGGCCTGCAGGGCAAAATAACCGTAAATCGAAGCGTAGCTGAGCCGCTTCCCCCAGATCACCAGGTAATGGGCCGTCTCGTCGGAAAGCCCGGAACAACGCAGGCCGGATGCCGCCGGGGCAAAGGTGAAATGAAGTACCGCCAGGATCCCATGCGCGATAATGAACGCGTTGATCCAGGCCAGGGCGGCCAGTCGGGTTTTTTCTCGCGGGTCGACCAGGCCGAGGGTCAGGTAAGCGGCCACGGTAAACGCCAGAATCGGCAAAAGATCGAGGATGAAAATCGCCAGCAGCCGCAGTACCCGCAACAAGCCATTGCCGGCCGGCTTCTCGGCAACCCCCCGACGGAAACGGAGCAGCCCCCAGCGAAGAAAGTAAAAACCCAGATAGCCAAAGCCAAGGATCAACGTGAGATTGACGAGAACCTCCGTCCACATCTGCCGCGACTGCGGATCGGCCAGTTCGTTTCTGAACCAGTCGATCACCTCGGGAATCTCATTGACATTGCCGGTCAAGACGATGACCGCCTCGGTCACCCCGGTCAGCCGCCGGGACATATCCCGCAAGGCCTGACTCGCCGCACTCTTTACCTCGCTTGCCGGCACTGCGGACGGCCTGACCTGGGCCATTATTTTCAACTGCCGTACCAGTTCCTCCCTGGCGGCGGGATCTTCCAGCGTTTTAATAACCGATTCGATCTCGGCGGATTGCGCCACAGATTCGACAACCTCTTCCTGGGCGCAGGCCTCGGGAACAGGGGCAAAAATCAACAGGCAGCCGAACAAAACCAGCAGCAAGACGGTGATTTTATTGTAGGACATCAACTTCTCCTATTTTGATCGATTGTATTTTTCAGAGCCAGTGCTTGCGGCGAAAAATGATCAACTGCAGAACGACCACCACCAGCAGCAATCCGCAGACCATCAGAAAGGCCATCGGGTTGTCCGAACCGGGGATGCCGCCAACGTTGATCCCCAGCAGCCCGGTCAGCAGCCCCAGCGGCAGGAAAATGGCGGCGACGAGAGAGAGCAGGTACATGGTCCGGTTCATCTGCTCGCCGAGCCGACTCTCCAGGTCATCCTGAATGATCGCGGCGCGGTCCCGGGCCGAGTCGAGTTCCTCGACGTAGCGGGTGGTCCGGTCGGCGACCTCCCGCAGACGGCCCCGGTCCGTGTCGTCGAGCCAGTCGACCCGCTCCCCCTGCAGCCGCACCATGGCTTCACGCTGGGGGGCGAGGTAGCGCCGCAGACGGATGGTCTGCCGGCGCAGGTTGCCCAGCGCGACCCGCAATTTATGACTCTTGCTGTCGAGAACCTGCACCTCGAGGGCATCGACGGAATCATCCACCTCGGCCAGCACCGAGGCCATCCGCTGCGAGATATGGTCACAGAGTTCGACCAGAAATTCGCCAATCCGACAGGGGCCGGCACTGTCCACCAGGGACAGCCGTATATCTTCGAGCGCCATCAGCCGGCGGTGGCGGATGGTGATAATTTTCCCCGGCTCGATCCAGGCCCGCACCGAGACCATATCTTCAGGCTCCGCGCCAGGGTTGAGGTTGACCCCGCGCAGGATGACCAGCATTCCGCTGCCGTGAACGACACAGCGGGGACGGGTCTCCTCGGCGGTCATCGCTTCAAGGGAAACCGGATCGAGACCGGACTGTTCTTCGAGCCAGCGATGGGTTTCCTCGGCGTTGTAGTTCATATGCACCCACAGCAGCCCATCTTCCGGCTGCCAGCGGCCAACCTCCTCCCAGGCGACCGGGCGCCCTCCCCCCTTGCCGTCCAGGCACATGGCAAAAATCAATGCCTCATTGCTCATTCAATATCTCCTTAAAGGGACGAGTCCCGGTCTATTCGACACATTCAAGAACCGTCGCGCAGGCAGAGCCAAGTGTAAAACAAATCGTGGCGATCTGCAAATTAAGGCCCGTTGTCAGCGCCCGACGGGATGTTGACTCCGCAGGACAAAAAAGCGGCCGACGATTTAAAACCGTCGGCCGCTTTTTAACTCAAAAGATCATGGTTCAGAACCGCCTGAAGAGCCGTACAAAAAACTACATCGCCTGCGCTTCGTACTCATCCACCATCCGCCGATAACGCTCAGCCAGGCCGGGGTTCGATTCCTCGGCCCGGGCGTAGCCCTCAAGCATCGCCGGCCGCAGCTCTTCAGGCAGCACCCGCTCGGCCAGGGGATAGAGGATCGTGTCCTCCCTGTCGATATGGCCGCGCAGCAGCGCTGCATAGCCCCTGGCGTTTTCGGCAATCACCGGAATCTGCCCAAGCTCCCCCAGCATCGCCCGCTGCGCCCCATCTTCCACCGCCCGCACAAAGGCCCGCCCCTGGTCATGCTCCATCAGCATCGCCTCGATGGGTGAACTCTTCTCGGGCATGCCGTTTTTCACCAGCGCCACGAACAACACATCCTCTTCCTTGGCATGGTGAAACCGGTCGGCATAGTTGCGGATGAAATCGACGGCGTCGAGAAAGAACTGCCAGTTGCGAAAACGCCCCTGCAGCATCCGTTCAGTATTCTGCTCGACCAGCGCGATCATGCGCAGGATCAGCCGGTGCTCGTCAACCATAACCTGGGTCACATCGGTTTTCATATCAGCTCCTTCTCTGGCCATCAACCCCGATCACCGCGATCTCAAGCGGGACATCCTTGCCCGACTGCTTGAGCGCTTCCTGGGCCAGCATCGCCAGACCACGGCAGCAGGGAACTTCCATAATGGTAACAGTGATCGACTGGATGTCATTATTGCGGATCATCGCCGCCAGCTTCTCCACGTAAGGGCCGGTGTCATCCAGCTTGGGACAGGCGTTGACCAGCACCCTGCCCTTGATGAAGTCGCGGTGGAACTCGGCGTAAGCGAAGGGGGCGCAGTCGGCCGCGATCAGCAAATGGGCATTGGCCAGGTAAGGCGCGCTGGGCGGTACCAGGTGCAGCTGGGTCGGCCACTGGCGCAGTTCACTCGCCAGGCGGCCGGTCGCCTCGGGCTGGGTGGTTTCGGTCGCTTCGATGGTGCGGACATGGCTGCCAGGGCAGCCGCAGGCCAGATTTTTCATTGTGCGTCTCCTTTATGATTGAGGTAATCGTTGATTTCTTTTTCGATCTGCGCCTCGGCCTCGGCGCCGAGGGCGTGAATGCTGACGACATCCTTCACCAGGCAGATGCCGACGCCGCAGGTAACACAGCCGATGTCGTACTTCTGCAAAATTTCGCCGATGCGCGGATGGGTTTCGATGGTCTTATTGATCGGCTGCTCGCCGATGCCTTGTTGGAGATTCATGGTTGGTGACCCCTTTCCTTTGTGATCGTTGACTGTAGAATAGGGGATCGCTCCGGGAATAAACATGACCGGGGTCAAAAGTCTGATAAAATTGGGCGGGTATTTAAGGATGAGGAGAAAAAGGATGGCGCATGTCAAGCTGCCGCGAGGGGTCATCGCCCTCGGCCTGGTCAGCCTCTTCATGGACCTCTCTTCCGAGATGATCCACAGCCTGCTGCCGATCAGCCGGGCCAATCTGCAACGGTTGCCAAGGCGTTTCTGGTGGGTTGTTGTCTTTGCCGCGGTGTTGACCCTCGCCCGCTTCTCCGAAGCCTTTGCTGCTGCTGCGCGCGCAGAACATGGGGATGTCCGTCACCTGGGTGCCCATGATCCTGATTGTCATGAACCTGGTCTACGCCGCCAGTGCCTACCCCTTGGGTAAACTGCCCGACAACGGCTGAAAACAGCCGATCGGCATGTGTGGGAAACACGCCAAAACCTCCCGAGTCGGCCTAAAATCACGGTTCTGCCAGCTGCTGTCGCTTCGCTTCAAGTTTCTCCCGCACCCCCTTGTCCGGGTTTAGTTCCAGCGCTCTGGCGACAATTCTTTGCGCCCACGCGGTCTCCTGGCGGGCCATGTGCACTTCTGCGAGGGTATCAAGCACGGCCGGCGAATCGGCTAAGAGGCTTGCCGCCTGCTGCGCCCAGGAAAGGGCTTCGACGCTGCGCCCCTCCTGCAGTGCCGCCCATGCCAGATTGTTCATCACCGCTGCAGACCGTGGCTCGCGCGCCAGGGCCTTACGGTAAAAAACCTCCGCCTGCGACCATTGGCCTACCCCGACATAGAGGTTGCCCAGGTTGAACCACGGCGTGGCCCAATTTTCATCGAGCTTGGCGGCCTTGCGATATTCGCGCTCGGCCAGGTCCATCTCGCCACGTCTCTCGTACGCAACCCCGAGATCGTTGTGCTGACCGGAATCCAGGGCATCGTTGAGCACAATGACCCTCGGCAGTGAGCAGGCGGTAAGGGAAACAAACAAAAAAAGCTGAAGCACCAGTCGCATCATGTCACTCAAGGTAAAGATAGAGCCGGCGGTAGACAGCCCACCGGTGATCAAGGTCTGCTTTATTCACCAGAACCGTCCCGGCAGAACCGGCCCGGGCAAGAAAACGCTGCCGATCATAGCCGAAAACGACCAGGTAATGGGGCCTCCGAAGGCTCCATAAGCCCGTCTCAACCGGGATCAGCACCGGCCGGCCGAGGTCGACCGATTGCTGCAAAAAATCAACAGTTCCATTTCCCGACCGGGGCGTCTCGCCCCGCCTGCTGGCAAAGTTTTCCAGATCGGCCAGCAGTGATCCCTTAAGCCGCGGGTCATAGACGGCTTCGCGAATCTCGTCCATCGGCACAGCCTGCCCGCGATGTCCGAACAGCGCGGCAAGTGCGGCGGGGCCGCAATCATCATCGTACTGCTGCGCTACCAGGGGAACCCCCTCGACCACCTTGAAATCCTCATCCCCTGCCCCGTCGAAGCCCCTGATGAAGGGGGAGCATCCGACCAGACACAAAAGGAGCAGGGAACAGACTCCGCAACGGATCATCGGATGATGATTTCTTTATTGAGCAGTTTTACGATCAGGATTACCAGCAGGATGACAACCAGGATGGCGATGACGGCCCCGAGCACCCCGCCTTCCGCCAGGGTATCCGAAAGCCCGGCCAGCTGATGGAGCTGCTCATCGCTTAAAGTGGCCAATTTGGCCTCAACTTCCCCGGCAGTCAGCCCGTAGTCGGCGAGGCGCTGGGCGACCATATCCTGCTCAAGGGCCAGGCGAACCTTTTCAATCATCTCCGCCCGGGTCGAAATTCCGGCTCCATCCGACAACCGGCTTTCGAGCAAGGACGCCCGCACCTCAATCGGAACCAGAACAACCAGGTAGAAGGTCGCCAGCACAACATAGCAGATCACCGGGTGCACGACCCATGGGCGTTTTTCATTCATCATCACACCTCCTACGCAGCTGATGTTACCTGTTCATGTGAATTTCTGAAATTGTATCGGATGGCCGAAGGTTGGCAAGGCCTCACATTGTCAACAATCGTTCCCGGATGCTGCACCGGCATTTGGGTGCCGGGGACATCATCACAATGGGGGTAGCGTCCCCGTAATTATTCGTTGAATGGAACCGAAATGGTCCGCATGTAATAACCTGCATGGGGCAAAAGTCTGTTAAAATGTGCAACGGGCCATCCCTCCGGTTCCTGGGGGGGACGCTAAAATAGGAAAACAAAGAGAGACTCAAATCTTCAGTCTGTCCCAGGAGGTCGTCACCATGTATCAAAGAGTGCTTCTGGTCGATCCGACCACCGGCTTTTATAAAACAAAAAAGTACGGCTTCGACCGTTATTTCGGGCCGATCGACCTCGGCATCCATCTCACCAATGAGCACCGCAGCCTCAACTTCGGGGTCGGCGTCTTTGCCGGTTCGATCTTTCCCGGCTCGAACCGGCTGATGGTGACCGGCTTCTCCCCCTGCTGGCAGGGCTATTACGTCAGCTCCATGGGGGGTGCCGGGCTGGTCTTCGACAACCTCGGGATCAACATGCTCAGCCTGGTCGGCAAAGCCCCGGTCCCGTCGGTCCTCTACTTAAACCGCAGCCACGGCGAGGAGATCGAAGTCGAGGTGGTCCCCATCGACGCGGAGCCGGTCTGGAAAGCGGGACGAACCGGGGTCTACGCCCTCACCGACCGGGTCTATGAGCAGTTCGGCTCGCGCTACGAAAACGACCCACGCATCCTGGTCGCCGGCCCCGCCGCCGCGCATACCGACATGGGCGGCATCATGTCGGTCCCCATCAACAAGGGCAAGATCAGCTACGTCGACACCTGGGCCGGCCGCGGCGGCTTCGGCAGCGCCATGCTGCAGGAGCACGGCATCGTGGCGATCATCTACGGCGGCACCGTGGTCACCGACGACTTCCGGGACCGGACGGTGGCCGACGAGTGGTTCAAAGCCAAATACGACCAGCGCCTGCTGCAAAAAGACAAGGAAGTCACCACCAAGTACCGTTATGACGAAAAGCTCAAGACCGGCGGCACCCTGGGGGTCAACTACGCCACCATGGGCGGCAAGATCATGGCCTTCAACTACCGCACCATCTACCAGAGCGAAGCCGAACGCTCCGACCTGCACGAGCAACTGGTGGTCAACCATTACCTCAAACAGTTCAACGAAGAGACCATCGACGGCAAACAGCAGGCCACCTGCGGCGAACCGTGCATGGCCGTGTGCAAAAAGATGAACGGGGTCTACAAGAAAGACTACGAGCCCTACCAGACCATGGGCCCCCTGTGCGGCATCTTCGACCAGCGAGCGGCCGAAAAGCTCAACCACCACTGCGACGCCATGGGCTTCGACGCCATCTCCGGCGGTGGCGTGCTGGCCTGGCTGATGGACCTGCTCGACACCGGGCTGCTGAGCAAAGATGATCTCGGGGTCAGCCGGCTGCCCCGCTGGGATACCGCGAATTTCGATATCATCAACGACTCGCGGCACAACGCCGAGCTCGGCTGCGAGCTGATCGACGCCATCCTCGAGCGGCGCGGCATTCTCGATTTTCGCGAAGGGGTGCGCAAGTGGAGCCGGATCCATTCACGCGCCAAGGGGATAGCGCTGCATGACAAGCTGGTCTACATCGCCTTCAGCCGACGCGGCTGGATGGTTCCCAACCAGTACTGGGTCTCCGGCGCACTGGCGCCGATGGCGATCATGGGCAAGTACTACATGATCTACAGCTACGACTTCGTCCCGCCCCGCACCCTGGGCCGCATGTGCGCCATGCGCATGAAGAAGGAACTCATCCTCGACAACCTCGGCATCTGCCGCTTCCACCGCGGCTGGGCCGAAGAGCTCCTCCCCGAAGTCATGGGCTCGCTGTACGACTGCAAGGACCAGTTCCTGCGCGCCATCGACGTCCTCGCCAGCCGCCTGCACAGCCGCAACAGCCCGATCTTCTGGGAATCGGAGCGCGACATCGACTACCTGCACACCTTTTTGCAGCGCAAGAAAGAGGTCGACAATGAAGAACACCCCGAACTGGCAATCTGGCTCGCAAAGTTCGAACTCGACCGGGTCGAGGCGGCGAGGGATTTTTGGTACGAGACGCTGAAGGGGATTGATGAGAGTCTGCAGGAGTTTTTCTGAGGAGGATTCGATGGCCTATGATCAGGACCTGGCCGCCCGGGTACGGGCCGCACTGATTAGTCTGGACGGCTTCGACGAAAAGAAGATGTTCGGCGGGCTCTGTTTTCTGCTGCATGGCAACATGGCCTGCGGCCTGGTTCGCGACCTGTTGATCGTGCGGGTCGGTCCCGAAGGTTACGCCGCCGCCCTGGCACAGCCCCACGCGGCCCTGTTCGACCTTACCGGCCGGCCGATGACCGGCTGGGTGCAGGTCAGTCCAGCGGGAGTGAAACGAGAAGCCGACCTGGCCGCCTGGCTGCAGCGCGGGGTCGACTTCGCCCGCTCCTTGCCGCCCAAGACTGCAGGAAAGAAGAAATGAACGCACCCTGCCGCTGTCTCTGGACAACAAAGGGGTCGCGGCTAC
>NZ_JBFHGD010000155.1:0-8149 GCF_041583255.1 Trichloromonas sp.
CAGATTATCAGCTTGATCAAAAGAGTACCCCCCGTACCCCCCTTGGATGCTGGCTCCGCTGACCCAGGCGTAGGGGATGTTGGTAGCAAACAAGGTTGCCGGCACAAGTAGTAACAAGCCCAAAAGGTAAGCAAGTGAACTGATCATTTTCATGGTGGCCTCCAATCTCGTGTGCAGGCTGCCGATCACGTGTCTGTTGTATTTGTGGAATTAGCAATGAAAATGCCAGTTTTTTAAGGTGGTGTGTTTACTAATGATTTTGCTCTCGAGGTCGGATGAAATAAACAACGCAAACCGGATTTTGTAAACAAAACCGACTAGCTGTAAAGTTTATTGACGTTTTTGCGACAACAATTTTAGACAAAAAAGCGGCCAGGCCGAGGCGAGACCAAAACGGGACAACAAACGGGACAACAAAGGGGTCGCGGCTACACAGACAACAAAGGGGTCGCGGCTACACATGCCACAGAAATCCGCCGCTGATTGCCCCCCCAAATATCACCAAGCGAACTGTAAATAAAATACGCACCTGAAACAGAACGGCCGCGGCCAAAAGGGCCGCGGTCGTTCTGTTTCGGTGATAGATGCTGGATCGCTTAGCGCGGATGCTGCAGATACTCGTGGATGGCGGCCGCCCCCTGCTTGCCGTCCCCCATGGCCAGGATCACCGTGGCCCCGCCGCGGACGATATCGCCGCCGGCGAAAACCCCGGGCAGGCTGGTTGCCCCGCTCGGCGCGGCCTCGATGTTGCCCCAGCGGTTCAGCTCCAGCTCCGGGGCCGTCGCCGTCAGCAGCGGATTGGCGCGGGTGCCGAGGGCGTTGACCACCACGTCGACCTCCAGATCGAAAATATCGCCGGCCACGGGCACCGGCCGCCGCCGTCCCGAGGCGTCCGGTTCGCCGAGCGCCATCCGCTGGCAGCGAAGGGCCCGGGCCCAGCCGCTGTCGTCGCCGACGACCTCCAGCGGTGAGCTGAGCAGGACGAATTCGACCCCTTCTTCGCGGGCGTGGTGGATCTCTTCGGCGCGGGCGGGCATCTCCGCTCCGGTTCGCCGGTAGACCAGCATGGCCCGTTCGGCGCCGAGCCGGCGGGCGGTTCGGACGCAGTCCATGGCGGTGTTGCCGCCGCCGATGACCGCCACCTGGCGCCCGCACAGAATCGGGGTCCGGGCCGCCGGGTCCAGGCCGGCGCCCATCAGGTTAACCCGGGTCAGGTACTCGTTGGCAGCGTAGACCCCCTTTAGGTTTTCGCCGGGGATCCCCAGCATTACCGGCAGACCGGCACCGTTGCCGATAAAGACGGCGTCGAATTCGTCGCGCAGCTGCTGCAGGGTCAGCGTTTTGCCGATGATGACGTTGCACTCGATATCCACCCCGGAGCGCACCAAACGCCCCACCTCGCTGTCGATGATCCGCTTGGGCAGGCGGAACTCGGGGATGCCGTAGCGCAGGACCCCGCCGGTGTCGTGCAGGGCCTCGAAAATGACCACCTCGTGCCCCAGGCGGGTCAGCTCGCCGGCCGCCGTCAGCCCGGCAGGGCCGCAGCCGACCACCGCCACCCGTTTTCCTGTAAGGGCGGAAGCGGGTTCAGCGGCGGCAAGCCGGCCGGGATGAGCCATCGCCCAGTCGGCGACGAAACGCTCGAGGTAGCCGATGGCGACCGGCGTCCCCTTGACGCCGCGTACGCAGTGCGCTTCGCACTGGACTTCCTGCGGGCAGACCCGCCCGCAGACCGCCGGCAGGGCGTTGTCTTTCTGCAGAATCGCCGCGGCGTTCTCCAGGTCGCCGGCGGCGAGGGCGGTGACGAACTCGGGAATCGAGACGTCCACCGGGCAGCCTTCGACGCACTTGCGACTTTTGCAGTTCAGGCAGCGCTGCGCCTCGCGAACCGCCTCGGCTTCAGAGAGCCCCAGGTTGACTTCGGCGAAGTTGCGGCTGCGCGCGCCGGCCTCCTGCGCGGGCATCAGTACCCGCTCGATCGCCATGCGTTCTTTTATACTCAGAGTCTCTGTCATCGCACCTGATCCGTATGAAGGTTGCTGTTTCGGGGCTCAGCCAAGCCGGCAGCCGGCGGCGTGGTCCTGGTACATGGTGAGGCGATCGGCCAGCGTGGCAAAATTGACCAGGTGGCCGTCGAACTCGGGACCGTCGACGCAGGCGAACCTGGATTCACCGTCCACCTCGACGCGGCAGCCGCCGCACATCCCGGTGCCGTCGATCATGATCGGATTGAGGCTGACGATGGTCTTGATGCCGGCCGGCCGGGTCAACTCGGCGACCGCCCGCATCATCGGCACCGGCCCGACGGCAAAGACCGCTTCAGGGCGGCGGGCAGGATCCGCAATCAGCTCGGCGAGCTCGGCGGTAACGAACCCCTGCCGCCCGCAGCTGCCGTCCTCGGTGGTAATCTTGACCGCGGCGGAAAACACGGCCAGTTCGTCGGCGAGGATGATGTACGGCGCCGAGCGCCCGCCGATAATCGTGGTGACCTCGTTGCCGATCTGCGCCAGGGCCTTGGCCATGGGGTAGAGGACGGCAGTGCCGACCCCGCCGCCGACGCAGGCGACGCGCCCCCAGCGCTCCATTTCGGTCGCCATGCCCAGGGGGCCGGCCACGTCCTGCAAGGCCCCGCCGGCCGGCACCGCGACGATGCGCCGGGTCGAGGCGCCGATCGCCTGGATGAAGAGGCTGATCGTTCCGGCCTTCGGATCGGCATCGCCGATGGTCAGGGGGATGCGTTCCTCGCCGACTGCGGCGCGAACGATGACGAACTGTCCCGCCTGCCGGGCGGCGGCGACGCGCGGGGCGCGGATCACCATCCGGTGCAGGCGGGGGGCAAGGGTCTCGTTGCGAATAACTTCAAACATGAGGAATCATCCTGTCTCGGCAAATTTGCGTCCCGGCGCCGCCCGCGAAGAGCGGGCGCAACAACACCTGCCGGTAGCAAGGAGCGAAGGGCGTGCCAACTCCGGCGGCCGGGGCAGATCGGGCTATCTTCGCCCTGAAGTTGAATCGCCACGACAGCACTGCACCACTCTGGACCACCAGCCAGGCCCAACATGGCCCAGCTTGCGCCAGAAATGCACGCCGCGCTGGAGGCCGGCAATTCCGGGGTGAATTAGATTGCAGCAGGACGGATGGGAAAGGCGGGTATGTGCAGGCGCAGAAGCCGAATTCATCCTGACCGGGCTTGTGCAGCCGCAATTAGCTGATACTCTAATTGCTATGGTTATAATCTGCCCTGCAACAACACCGAACCCGCTCAAGGAGGCAATGGGATGAGACGACAACTTTGGCGCAGCGCGCTGGCGGCACTGATCTTGACTTTGGCTTGGAGCAACCCGGCTTTAGCGGCAGAAACAGTCGATGAAGCCAAGTGCTTTTCCTGTCATGGCCAGGTCAAAGAGATGAAGACGGGCTCCAACCACGCCGACCTCTCCTGCGACACCTGTCACTCGGAAATGGATGCCCACCTGAAAAACCCCAAAACCAAACCGGTGACCAGCCTCGAACTGGCGACCTGCGGCGACTGCCACGAAGATCAGTTCAAATCCTACTACCGGGTCAACTACGAAGCTCAAGCCCGCAAGGAAAAAGGATTGCCCACCGGCCGTTCGCCGATGCAGGACAAGCTGATCGCTCCTCACGGCTTCACCAAGGAGCATAACGAACCCCGCTCCCACCCCTTCATGGTCGTTGACCAGTTGGCCGTCGACCGCTTCGCCGGTGGCCGCTACCAGTTCAAAGACATGTACGGCGTGGTGCGGCCTGGCAAGACCTGGGACGTGCTGGTCGATACCGGCAAGACCCTGCCCCACACCGCCAAGGCCGGCAACCCGGTCTGCCTGCAGTGCAAAACCTCCGACCTGGTGCTGACCTGGAAATTCATGGGCGACAAGGACGAGCGCGCCAAGTGGGACCGCACCTCCGACGTCAACGAACTGATCAAGGATGTCCACAACCCGGTCGGCTGTATCCATTGCCATGACCCCCACGGCACCCAGCCGCGCATCATCCGCGACGCCCTCATCGGGGGGATCGAACGTGATGGCGCCCGTCCTTACGACGCCGACAAGGGCCAGGGCAAGGTCAAGGTGGTCAACTTCCGCGATTTCCGCAAAATCGGCGTGCTCACCAAGATGGACTCCAACCTGCTCTGCGGCCAGTGCCACGTCGAATACAACTGCAACCCGGGCTTCGAGCCGGAAAGCGGCGACAAGGTGGCCATGGCTGACCGCCGCGCCAATCACTTCCCGATGAAGAACGCCCTCGATCTGCTGGCCCACTACGACAAGCTCAAATTCCGCGATTTCAAACATGCGGTCACCGGTGCCCGGCTGATCAAACTGCAGCACCCGGAGATGGAAACCTACTGGGGCAGCGTCCACGACAAGGCCGGCGTCCAGTGCCACAACTGCCATATGCCCAAGGAAAAGAACTCCAGCGGCGCCACCTTCACCACCCATCAGGTGGTGCGGCCGAAGGATCATGTCGAGCAGGCCTGCATGGGCTGCCACCCCGATGCGACCGCCGAGGAGAAGCTTTACCAGATCCAGGCCGTGCAGAACTACACCCGCGGCAAGATGCGCGAGTCCGAAGCCTACCTGGGCGAGCTGATCGATACCTTCGCTGCGGCTCAAAAGGCCGGCGTAGCCGAGCCGGTGCTGGCCGAGGCCCGCAAGCAGCACGAGATCGCTCATGTGCTCTGGGAGTGGTGGACCGCCGAGAACAGCGACGGCTGGCACAATCCCGGCCTGGCCAAAGAAAGCCTGAACGAGTCGATCACCGCCTCACAGAAGGGGATCGCCCTGCTCAAAGAAGCGCTGAATAAATAGCGACAGACAGGGGTGGATGGACAAAGGCCTGCCGAGTTTTCGGCAGGCCTTTTTTGTCTGCAATTTGAATTCACCCGGCTCCCGTGCCCGCCTACTGCCGCCCCCCCATCCGACCGGCAGCCGCCCTTCCTGCCAAAATAAAACGCCACCCCAGCATATATGCTCCACAAAAGGGAGCCCGCCAACCTCCGGCCGCCCCCCATCGGCACAGTCAGGGCCGATTCGGGGCATAAAGAACCACATCGACACAGCCACCCAGAAAATCATCGACTGCTTTTTTAACTGTCTTTTCGGCTACCTGCAGGCGTAAACGCCATGGCACGAAGTTCGCTTAAAGCCCGACCAAACTCGTGCAACCCTGTTCTATCCAACCGGGCTGCGACCCCATTAATCCCATGAAATGCACAGGAGAAAAAGATGAAAAAGGCCCTCGTATTACTGCTGTTCCTGGTCGGGGTATACCCGACCGCCGCTGGTGCCGAATTCTTGGTCGGCGGCGTCAACGGCTGGCAGCTCACCACCGACGGCATGGTCAATCTGTTCGCCATCCATACCAGCGGTGACGAACGCCCTCTGGACGTAAACAACGGCATTACCCTCTCCGACGGGGAGGATTCATTTCGCATCCGCTCCGGCTTCCTCCCCGGCCTGCTGGCCTTCAACGTGAACGCTCCCGAAATCAACGGCCTGACCATGAAAGCCCGGGTCGGCTTTTATCCCAACCCGCAGAACGCCAACACCAAAAACAGTTTCAGCACCCAGATCGATTTGCGCGAGGTGTTCTTCACCGTTGAAGGCACTTTCGGCCAGGTCCTCTTCGGTAAAGCCCTGAGCCTGTTTCAGGGCCAGAACGCCCTTTCCGGCATGACCCTGATGGGCACCGGCATCAATGCCGCGGCCGCCGGCGGCACGACACTTGGCAACATCGGCTACGGTTACATCTATCCCCAATTCAACGCCCAGATGCGCTACACCACTCCGGAACGTGCCGGCGTCAAGGCCGCAATCGGAATCTACGACCCTTCCGTGATCCGCACCGCCGACGGCCCTGAAGCCACGGTCACCAAGGCACCGCGACTGGAAGCCGAGATAAACTGGCAGCGGCAGCTCGGCAAACTCGCCCTTCACACCTGGATCAGCGGCCTGTACCAGGAAGCCGAATTCGAAGAGACCGGCAAAGAGGTTACCGCGCAGGGAATCGCCGGCGGCCTGCAGGTCGGTTACGCAGGAGTCGACCTGGTTCTTTCCGGGTTCAACGGCAGCGGACTCGGCTCGACCTTGATGCTCGACACCGACTCTTTGGACCCGGTCGGCGAAGAGCGGGACAGCCAGGGGGGGCTCGCTCAACTGTGTTACGCATGGAACGACACCAAGGTCGGGGTGGCCTACGGTGCAAACAGCATCGACGAAACCCGCCACGAAAAGAGCGTACGCCAGACTGGCGGGGTTTCGGAACTGGAGGCCCAGCGCATGCTGACCTTTGGCGTGTATCATGACATCAACAGCCACCTGAAGCTGGTTGCGGAATACAGTCAGGCCGAAAACGAATGGTTTGGCGGCCAGCAACAGGATGTCAACATCGCCAGCCTTGGCACCTTTTTCCGCTGGTAACAGGGGAAGCCGCACCGAATGATGGCCGGGAGGCGTGTCCCGCGGGGAAAGCCTCCCGGCCCGAATCTAACAGGGGGTTCACCGCAACATCTGTCTCTCTTGGCGACAATCAAAGGCTGGCAGAATTTCCGGCCGGCCCTTCAAAGGGGGAAGTTAAGAACGCTTTTTCTTCCGCCAAACCATCATCCCGGCAAGGCCAGCGCCTAAAAGAGCGAAGGTAGAAGGTTCGGGAACCACGTTAGTTGTATTTGCGCCAGTTCGGTCTGACAGCAGCGCGTAGTCAAATCCGTAGAAATCGCTAGACTGATTGCGATCAATAACGACATCCAAAATGCCGGTGAGATTAATTGAGTCCAACACGTTCTGGTCCAGATCGAAGAAACGAACCATTGTTGACGGGTAGCCGTCGTTGAAAGCCCAATTTTGAACAATGCCGTTGTAGGTTACACTTACCGGGCCAAAGGTTGAGGCCTGAAAATCAGCCATATCAAACCACATGCTGCCCTCCGTCCAACCACTACCTAGACCAGTAAAAGAAAATGTGGCTACAGTGCCAGGCTGTGGGCTGAAACCCGGATGCGTCGTGCTGTAGGTATCCGTAAATTGTGCGCCATTGGTTGCTGCTGCTTCAGCAGCACTGCGGAAGTCTTTGATGGGGGTGACGAATGTGTGATTGGCATTGTCAGGAATCCCAATCCCATAGCCATCATCGTCACCGATCATCCAGGTAGTTGCCCAGGCCGGGCTCGTTATTAGCGCCAAGACTGCCGTAACAATAAGAGTTTTCATCTTAACAATCTCCTCTCCTTTTGTTTAACAACTAGTGATTCAAACATTATGTAAATCCTGCATCGACAGCCCCTACTGTTTTTAGCCTGCCTTTTACTTTTGCGGGGAATCATTAATTCTTACTTATCCTGATACATGTTTTATGCCAAATTATTCACATCATCATTACGAGATGTTACATCGCTTTAATGTTAATCGACTCACAATACTGTAAATTTTTTCGACAACAAGTGCCGGAAGTGGAGACGTTGTTTATTTACTGAATTTCTTTTCGAATTCAAACAATTCAACAAAACATAAATGTCGCTGAATCTTTAATGACATATGACTCTTATGTCGACAGAAAAAAGACCAATGGCCTCTGCAACAGACCGCGATGCAATATCGGCAGTGCGCTTCCGCATTGAAATCGAGGTGGATCACCAGCGTGCAAAAGGTGACCTCAGCGGCCGAGGCGCATGCGTTTGTCATGGCCATCAAGGTCGAATTCTCCGACATTAACCACAACTGCCGGGCCTACCTGGTCGGTTCGCCCGGCAGCAGCGACCAGATGATCGGCCTGAGCCACGCTGGCGAACCGCACGGCGTCGCCGTCGGCCGATGCTGACCACCTTTCAGCACAGCGGCCTAAGCGACACGGCGATGCTGGTCACCCGTCACTTCGACGGCATCAAGCTCGGCAAGAGGGGCAACCTTCCGAAATTCTTAATTCAGAGAATTGATACCGCCGCATGGTGGCCCAAAAAAAATGCTATACTTAATTTTCGTTTCTCACGGATGCATCTGATCAGTCCTCGAGAGAGTTGTTGCCCCTGGTCCGTACAACCACCAGACAAGGTGATCCATGCGCTGTCCTGCTGACTCCCCCAAAAACAAGAAAAACGACTTACGGGAAAGTCTGATCGGACTGGGCG
>NZ_JBFHGD010000156.1:0-8014 GCF_041583255.1 Trichloromonas sp.
CGCAGGTCGATCCCCTGCTCTTTCTTGAACTCGCCGGCGACATAGTCGATGATGCGCTGGTCGAAGTCTTCGCCGCCCAGGAAGGTGTCGCCGTTGGTCGACTTGACTTCAAAGACGCCGTCGCCGAGTTCGAGGATCGAGATGTCGAAGGTGCCGCCGCCGAGGTCGAATACGGCGACTTTTTCTTCGGCTTTCTTGTCCAGGCCGTAGGCCAGGGCAGCGGCGGTCGGCTCGTTGATGATGCGCAGCACGTTCAGGCCGGAGATCTTGCCGGCATCCTTGGTGGCCTGGCGCTGGGAGTCGTTGAAGTAGGCCGGCACGGTGATGACGGCATCGGTGACCTCTTCGCCGAGATAGTCTTCGGCGGTCTGCTTCATTTTCTGCAGAACCATCGCCGAGATTTCCGGCGGGCTGTAGCTCTTGCCGCGGGCCTCGACCCAGGCGTCGCCGTTGTCGGCCTGCAGGATTTTGAAGGGGCTGATCTTGATGTCCTTGCGCACCGCGTCCGAGTCGAACTTGCGGCCGATCAGGCGCTTGATGGCGTAGAGAGTGTTTTCCGGGTTGGTAACCGCCTGCCGCTTGGCCTGCTGGCCGACCAGGCGCTCGCCGTTTTCGGCGAAGGCGACCATCGACGGGGTGGTGCGGGCGCCTTCCGAGTTGGCGATGACAACCGGCTCGCCGCCTTCCATGACGGCAACGCACGAGTTGGTGGTGCCGAGGTCGATACCGATAACTTTACCCATGATGTATATCCTCCTTGTGTTTTAGTCTTCAGGCTGTAGCAGCGTTAGTTGTTTTCATTGCCGTCGGTCGCAGGCGGCTCGGCGGCCGGAGCCTTGGCCAGCATGACCAGGGCCGGGCGCAGCAGGCGGCTGCTGAGCAGGTAGCCCTTCTGCATTTCGTGCACGACGGTGTTGGGGGCATGCTCGGTGCTTTCCACCAGGCCCATGGCCTCGTGGCGGGACGGATCAAAGGGTTCGCCGACCGAATTGAACGGGGTGACGCCGAACTTGTCCAGCGCCTTGGCGAACATCGACAGGGTCATTTCCACCCCCTGCAGCAACCCTTCGGTATCGCCGCTTTCCTGGCGGGCATGGGCGACTGCGCGCTCGAGGTTGTCCACCACCGGGACGATTTCCTTGATGATGTTCTCATTGGCGAAGCGCGACAGTTCTTCCTTTTCGCGCTGGGCGCGGCGGCGGAAGTTTTCCAGGTCGGCGCGCTCGCGCAGGTAGAGATCCCAGTTTTTCTGCGATTCGGCCCGGCTGGCGGCGAGCTGTTCCTCGAGGGAAGGTTCGACAGCGGCGTCCTGGGGCGCCTGCTCGGTTATCTGCTCTTCGGTTTCGGCAGCAGCCTGATCGACAGGCTGCTCAGTCTTCTTTGCCACGTTATTAACTCTCCTATTCTGATTCTATCTCGAGGACCTGGCTGACCAGCCGAGCCGTGTAATCGACGACCGGGATGACCTGGGAATAGTTCATCCGGCTCGGGCCGATGACCCCCAGCGTGCCGATGGTGCCGCGGCTGCTGGAATAGCTGGCGGTGATCAGGCTGCAGCCTTCGATTTCGCTGTATTCCGACTCGCTGCCGATGAAGATCTGCACACCCTTGGCGTGCTGGCTCTTGTCGAGCAGTTCCACCAGCAGGCTTTTCTGTTCGAATGCCCGAAACAGCCGCTTCATCCGTTCCAGGTCCTTGAACTCGGACTGCTCCAGGATGTTGCAGGCCCCTTCGATGAAGACCTGGCCGCCGATCTCCTCGCACAGTGCCTCCCGCGACAGCTCCAGCGCCCGTCGCAGCAGCTGGTCGTAGGTGGCTTTTTCCTCGGCCATGTCGCGAACGATTTTGGCCTTGATGTCCTGGATACTGAGGCCGGTCAGGGTCTGGTTCAGGTAGTTGCTGACCTGCTCCAGTTCGTGCTGGGAGAGGGGCGGGTCGGTTTCAATGACCTTGTTCTGCACCAGCCCCGAGCGGGAGACGAAAACCACCAGGATCTTGCCCTGCGACAGCTTGAGAAACTCGATGTGGCGGAAGACCGTCGAGGTGAAACGGGGGATCATCACCACCCCGGCATAACTGGAGATGGCTGAAAGAACCTTGCCCGCCTCCCGCAGGCGCTCTTCGACCCGCAGACCATCGAGCCGGTAATACTGCTCGATGCGGCTTTTCTGCTGCGGGTCAAGCTGTCCGACCTGCAGCAGGGTGTCGACGTAGAAGCGGTACCCCTTGTCGGTCGGCACCCGGCCGGCCGAGGTGTGGGGGGAGACGATGTAGCCCATCTCCTCGAGATCGGCCATGACGTTGCGTACCGTTGCCGGTGACAACCCGAGCTGATGGCGCCGGGTTACCGCTCGTGAGCCGATTGGTTCGGCGGTGCCGATATAGTCCTCAACAATGGCTTCGAGTATCCGCCGACTGCGTTCGTTGAGCTCTTCACCCATAGGAAGATTCGCCCTGAAAAAACTTAAGCCGGAAAAAACCCGGCTGTGACATTCGCGTTAGCACTCCTGTTGGCCGAGTGCTAACGCGAACAACATAACAATGGCCCACCCCTTTGTCAAGGGCTAATGGGGCCGGGAAATGGCACTTTTTTCAGAGAAAAGGAAGGATCAGGTGGTCGAAGATCAGCCAGCCTTCCGGGGTGAGCCGCCAGTGGCCATGGCGCCGCACGAGGTGGCCGGAGGCCTGGTTCAGCGCGGCCGCGAAGACCTCGCCAAGGCTTTCTCCGAAGCGGGCGGCAAAGGCCGCTTCGCCGACCCCTTCGGCGGTGCGCAGGCCGAGGTAGAGGGTTTCGGCCATGGCGCCGCGGCGGTCGAATTGCTCCAGCTCCGTGGCCGGGTCGAGACCCTGCTGCAGCTGCAGGCGGTAGCGTTCAAGGTCGCCAGCGACCGCCCGGCGAAAGCCCCAGTGGCGGGGGTCGAAGGAGTGGGCACCGGCACCGATGCCGAGACAGGCTTGCCGGCGCCAGTAGCCGAGGTTGTGCCGGCATTGGCGACCCGGACGGGCGTAATTGGAGATCTCGTAGTGGTCGTAGCCGGCGGCGGTGAGCTGATGGTGCAGCGCCATAAAGTGGCCGGCGTAGCCGGTCTCTTCGGGGAGCTGCAGCAACCCGCCGGCTTGCTGGGCGTGGTAGGGGGTGTCTTCTTCAACGCTCAGCCCGTAGCAGGACAGGTGCTCGGGGTGGTGCTCGAGCAGGCGGGCCAGCTCTTCCATCAAGTTGGCCAGCGACTGGCCGGGCAGGGCAAACATCAGGTCGCAGGAGAGATTATCGAAGCCGGCCTGGCGGGACAGGCGGATGGCCTTGACGGCGTCTTCGGGGGCATGGATCCGGCCCAACCGCTGCAACGATCGGGCATTCAGTGATTGTACTCCCAGCGACAGCCGGTTGACTCCGGCGCTGTGGTAGCCCCTGAGGGATTCCAGCGAAACGGTGCCGGGGTTGGCCTCGAGGCTGATTTCGCAAGCGGCGGCCAAGCCGAACAGGGTCTCGGCCCTTTGCAGAACGCGGCCGACCTGGGCCGGGGTCAGCAGCGAGGGGGTGCCGCCGCCGAAAAAGACCGTCTCCAGCGGGCCGGGCCAGCTGTCCGAATCCGCCGCCAGTTCGAGATGGCGCAGCAGCTGGCCGGTATAGTTGTCCAGGTCGGCAGGGGTGTGCCGGTCGGTGGAGTAGAAGTCGCAATACGGGCATTTGCGCTGGCAGAAAGGGATGTGCAGGTAAAGGCTGGTCATAAAATAAAAGGCGGCCGGTGCTGCCGGCCGCCATCGGAAAGGAGTGGGTTACGCTTACCAGAAGAAGATGAAGGACATCACTGACAGGCAGAGCACCGCCAGCAGCACCCCGACCCCGACCGGGTAGGTCCCGAGGTGGCTGCGCCGTTCGATCGCCGCATCGGTCGCGGCAAAGTCCCGCTCGCCGCCGACTGCTTCGGCCAGCAGGCGGACGCCGTGCTTCTGCACGTTGGCGCCTGGGTCTTCGAAGAAGCGGGCCAGCAGCGCCGGCAGCTTCTGCACGAAAACCCGATCGCCCCAGGCGTTGAGGCCGTTGAAGATTTTGTCGCTCATTTGGTAGAAGAGCTTTCCGCCCTTGCGGTAGAACCAGTCGGTATCGATGGAGATGGTCTCGGTGCGTTTGAGCAGCGGCAGCAACATGAAGAAGGCGAGGGCCGAGAACATCAGCAGCTGGAACTGGTTCAGGGTGTGTTCAAAGGTATAGGCGTGGAAATCGACCGTGCCGAAGGGCAGAATGTTGTAGAGCGGTTCGGGATAAACGCCGAGGAAGATGCAGACGAAGGAGAGGAACGCCATCGCCAGCAGCATGTGCCTGGGTGGCTCCCCCGGACGCAGGCCGTTGTCCTTGGCGAAAAAGACGAAATAGGGGAATTTTATCCCGGCGTGCAGGAAAACCCCGGCCGAGGCGATCTCGAGGATCATCCAGACCCAGAAGAGGCCTTCGTGGACCCCCGCCTCGATGATCATCGGCTTGGTGGTGTAGCCGGAGAGGAAGGGGAAGCTGGAGATCGCCAGGGCGCCGATAGTGCCGAAGATCATGGTCAGCGGCATAGTCTTGTAGAGACCGCCCAGGTCGGTGCATTTGCTCTTGCCGGTCAGGTAGAGCACCGCGCCGGCGCTCATCCATAGCAGCGCCTTGTAGATGATGTGGGCAAAGGCATGGGCGACCGCGCCGTTGAGCGCCATGGCGGTGCCGATGCCGATGCCGCAGATCATGAAGCCGACCTGGTTCATGATCGAGTAGGCGAGGATGCGCCGCATGTCGTTCTCGAGGATCGCCCAGATGATGCCGTAGATCGCCATGGCGCAGCCGACGAACATCAGGACTTCCCAGCCGGCGAAGCCGCGGATCAGGGTGTAGACGGCGGTCTTGGTGGTGTAGGCGGTCATGATCACCCCGCCAGTGACGGTCGCCTCCGGGTAGGCGTCGGAGAGCCAGGCGTTCAATGGCGGTGCCGCGGCGTTGACCAGGAAGCCGATCAGGATCAGGTAGCTGGGCAGCCCCTGCAGGTCAAAACCGTCGAAGGCGACCGAGCCGGTGGCATGGACCTGCAGCAGGATGCCGGCCAGCAGGCAAAGTCCGCCGAGAATATGGATCATCACGTAGCGGAAGGCCGCGCCGTAGGCCCGTTCGGTCTTGCGTGCCAGCACCAGGAAGGTCGAGGTGATCGCCATCACTTCCCAGAACAGGTAGAGGGAGATCAGGTCACCGGCGAAGACCGCGCCGAGGGCCGCGCCGATATAGGCGAGCGACGCGGTATGTTCGTAACGCTCCTTGAGGTGCTGGGAGAACAGGAAGCAGGCGAAGGCGTTCAGGGTGAAGACATAGCCGAACGCCTTGCTCAGTTTGTCGACCCGCAGCAGATTGAGGTCGAAGCCGAACAGCTGGTAGCTGTAGGAGGTTCCCGGATCGAGCTGGCTGATAACGAAGAAGGCGGTGGCCGGAACCAGCAGGATCAGCAGGCGGCGGCCGATCAGCGGCAATGCCCAGAGCAGCAGCGCCCCGGCGAAGAACAGCAGGGAGGGGTGCAGGCTAGCGATCATAGTAGTCCTCTCTTACCTTCAGGACATAGCCGAGCAGCTTGGAGATCAGGATGATCGCCACGCAGGCGACAAAGCCGAATGCGGCGTAAAATCCGGGCCAGGTCTCGATCGGTGAGAACAGGGTGTGCTTGTGCATAAAGAAGTCGGGGATGACCAGCAGCACCAGGACGATATAGAAACCGGTTTTCAGCCGCTTGATATTTTGCGGATGATCGAACCAGGTCCAGACTTCCGGTTTTTTGTTTTCAGGTTCCATCTCTCAACCTCAATCTATGGGAACAGGGCCAGTTGGGCCAACCGGAGGAAAATATCCGGGTAGAAGAACAGCGCCAATGAGGCGCAGGCGGTTACGCAGAGCGGCACCAGGCAGAATGTTGGAGCTTCCTTGATTCCCTGGTCGAAGACCGGGTCGGAGGCCCTGGCAAAGAAGCCGCGGTAGACGATCGGCAGGAAGTAGGCGGCGTTGAGCAGGGAGCTGACCAGCAGTACCAGGAGCAGGACTATCTGGTCGCTGCTGACGGCGCCGATCACCAGGTACCACTTGCTGATGAAGCCCCCTAAAGGCGGCATGCCGATGATGCTCAGGGAGCCGAGAAAGAAGGCCAGGTAGGTGATCGGCATCTGCCGTCCGAGACCATCCATCTGGCTGATGTACTTCTTGTGGCTGGCGACATAGATGGCGCCGGCGCAGAAGAAGAGGGTGATCTTGCCGAAGGCGTGCATGGCGATATGAAGCACGCCGCCGGTCATGCCGGCCGCCGACAGCATGCCGACGCCGAGGATCATGTAGGAGAGCTGGCCGATGGTCGAATAGGCCAGCCGGCGCTTCAGGCTGTCCTGGGTCAGGGCGACCAGCGAGGCGGTCAGGATGGTGATCGAGGCGATGGTGGTCAATACCGTGCCGAGGTCGAGCTGGCGCAGCAGGTCAGGTCCGAGGATGTCGAAAACCACCCGCATGATGGCAAAGACGCCGACCTTGACCACCGCCACGCCGTGGAGAAAGGAGCTGACCGGGGTCGGGGCGACCATGGCTGCCGGCAGCCAGCCGTGAAAGGGCATGATCCCGGCCTTGGCGAAGCCGAAAACGAAGAGCAGCAGCAGCAAGGTGATGGTCGACGGCGAAGCGCAGCCGGCCAGGATGCCGCCCTGGGTGAAGTCAAGCGTCCCGGCCAGGTGGTAGGTAATCAGCATGGCCGGCAGGGCCAGGCCGATGGAGGTGCCGAGGATGTAGGTCAGGTACTTGCGCCCCGACTTGCGGGCTTCGGCGGTCTGCTCATGAGTGACCAGCGGGTAGGTCGACAGCGAGAGCATCTCGTAGAACAGGTACATGGTCAGCAGGTTGGCCGAGAAGGCGACGCCGATAGTCGCCGAAATGGCCACCGCGAAGGAGGCGAAGTAGCGGGTCTGGTCATGCTCCTCGAGGGTGCGCATGTAGCCGATCGAGTAGAGCGAGGTGAAGATCCAGAGGAACGAGGCGACCAGGGCGAAGAAGAGCCCCAGGCCGTCGACCCGCAACTGGATCGGCACCCCGGGGATCACCTCGGCCAGGGTCAGCTCGAAACCGCCCCCCTGCATGACCGTCGGGATCATCGAGGCGACGATCAAAAACTTGGCGACCGCCGCCATGAGGGTGCTGCTCTCGCGCAGGTTCGGGCTGCGGTCATTGAAGGCCATGATCGGCAGGGCCGCCAGCAGGGAAACCAGAATCGCGACCAGGGGCCAGATGGAATATTGGTACGCCATGATCTCTCTTTATTCCAGGGTGGTAGATAAATGACTGTCGTGGTGCCGGGCGGTTGCCGTCATATTCGGTGCATCAGAATCCGGCCGGAATGGCCAGCCGGATGATGTTGCTCACCAGCGGGCCAGAGCCGAAACCGACCGCGAGCAGGGCGATGCCCGTCAGCACCAGCGGAGTCAGGATCATAAACGGCGCCTCTTCCATGCGGATCGGCTCGTGACCGTGCTCCCCCTTGGGGAAGAAGGCGATTTCGATGATGCGGAAAAAGAGGACGGCATTGACCAGGCTGCTGAAGATCAAGGCGCCGACATAGCCCCACTGGCCCGCCTCGATGCCGCCGAGAATCAGGTACCACTTGCTGAAAAAGCCGCAGGTCGGCGGCACCCCGATCATGGCGAAGGCGCCGATGACGAAGACGGCCATGGTGATCGGCATTTTCCGGAACAGGCCATGGAGGTTCTCGAACTTGAGGCTGCCGGTGCGGTAGTAGATGGCCGCTGCCGCTAAAAAGAGGCAGAGGGTCATCAACGCGTCGTTGACAATATGCAGAATGGCGCCGGTCATCCCCTGGGTGTTGGCCAGCCAGACCCCGCCGACCATGTAGCCGACTTCGGCGACCAAAATGAAGGTCAGCATCCGCCGCAGATCGCGCTGGGCCAGGGCCAGGGACGAGGCGCAGACAATGGCGAGGGCGGCGACCCAGACGATCGCCGACTGCAC
>NZ_JBFHGD010000157.1:0-7970 GCF_041583255.1 Trichloromonas sp.
CTAGGCAATGACGCCCGGGGAGGTGCTATCCATGGAACAGAAACTGCAAATTCTCCTCGACACGGTGCGCAAGTTGACCCGCCGCGGCGCTTACCCCAACCTGACCAAGGTTCTCGCCAAATCCCACCCTGCCGATATCGCGCACCTGTTCCGCTACCTTGACCTCAAGGAACAGCGCATCCTGTTCAACCTGCTCGATGATGCGGAAGTGTCGGCCTACGTCCTTTCCGAGCTCGATCATGCCACCGGCGCCCAGCTGCTCGAGCAGATCGACAAGGAAACGATCACCGAAGTTCTGCAGGAAATGCCCTACGACGACGCCGTTGACATCATCCGTAACATGCCTGAGGAGCTTGCCGAAGAAGTTCTCCAGATCATGAAGGATGAGCATTCGGATGAAATCGAGGAGCTGCTCAAATACGGCGAGGATACCGCCGGCGGCATCATGGCCACCGAAATTTTTTCCCTGCGCGAGGAAATGTCGGTCCAGGAGGCGATCGAGGCCCTGCAGGGCGCCGAAGACGTGGAGATGGTTTTCTACGTCTATGTCACCGACGAGTACAACCACCTGGTCGGCGTGCTGTCGCTGCGCCAGTTGCTGACCGTGCCGCCGTCGGCCCTGCTCAAGGACATCATGACCACCGAGGTGATCAGTGTCCGCACCGACATCGACCAGGAAGAGGTGGCGCAGCTGGTCGCCAAGTACAACATCCTGGCCATCCCCGTTGTCGATGACGGCAACAAGCTGATGGGTATCATCACTGTCGACGACGTCATCGACGTCATGCGGGAAGAAGCCACCGAGGATATCTACAAGATGGCCGGCTCCAGCGACGAGGAGCTGCTGTACGGCTACAAATCGTTCAAGATCGCCCGCTTGCGACTCCCCTGGCTGATCACCAACCTGTTTGGCGGGGTGATTACCGGCTACCTGATGTGGCTGTTCAAGGTAACGCTGAAGGAGGTCATCGCCCTGATCTCCTTTATTCCGGTCATTACCGGTATGGGCGGCAATGTCGGCGGCCAGTCGGCGACCATCGTGGTGCGCGGTTTTGCCACTGGTCGGATCGATGTCAATACCATGCGCCAGGTTTTTCTCAAGGAACTGCGGGTGGGGCTGATCATGGGGGTGGTGTGCGGGGTCACCATCGGCGTGGTGGCCTTTGGCTGGCATCACAACCCCTACCTCGGCGTGGTGGTCGGGATAGCCATGGTCACGGCCATGACCGTGGCGGCGACCATGGGGGTTATGGCGCCGGCCTTTTTCCACAAGCTCGGGGTCGACCCGGCGATCGCCTCTACCCCTTTTGTGCAGACGGCCAACGATATTACCGGCATCCTGATCTATTTCGGCACCGCCACCATTTTTCTCGATTACCTGAGGTAGGGACCTGGGCGGCATGATGCGGGAGCTGCGTTCCGAGGCGATTGTGCTGCGCCACCTCGATTACGGCGAATCGGACCGCATCGTCACTTTTTTCGCTCCCGGCTTTGGTCGGCTGCGGGGCTTTGCCCGGGCCGCCCGCAAGAGCCGGCGCCGTTTCGCCGCCTCTCTCGAACCCTTCGCCAGTGCGGTCCTGCACTGGTCTCCGGCGCGTGCCGGCGGACTGGTGACCCTCAAGGAGGCCGAGCTGATCGACCTGCGGGCCGGCCTGCGAACCGACCTGCCGGCCATCGCCCTGGCCGGCTACGCCTGCGAGTTGACGGAGGCGCTTTTTGCCGAAGGGGAGGCGCAGGACCTGGTCTACGACTTGCTGCGCGCCCTGCTCGATCATCTGTCCGCCTGTGGCGGGACGCCGCCGGCCCGACTCCTGTTTGAACTGCGCCTGCTCAACCTTTCCGGTTATATTCCCCATCTGCTGCATTGCGCTTCCTGTTTCGGCGGGTTGCCCGGGCCCGAAGTGACCTTTGCCGCCGGGCAGGGGGGGAGCCTTTGCCCGTCCTGTGCCGGAGGGGGCCGTTCGGTTGAGGTCGGCCTGTTGACCCTCGGTTCGGTCTCGAGGATTCTGCGCGGGCCGCTGACCGCTTTTGCCGAAATCCGGCTCAGCCCGCAGACCCTCGCCGAAGGCGAGCGGCTGGTCGCCGACACCTTGCGCTGCCACCTGGCGAAGCCGTTACGCTCGGCGTCTTTTCTGGAGCAGGTTCTGGCGGACGAGGCGGGCTGAGTGGCCCCTTTTGTCGGAGATTCCGGCTTGACATGCATCCTTAGGCGGGATAAACTTTCCGCTTTGAAGCCCTGTATACTGTATACAAATTAATCCGGGTTGGGCCGTCGTTTTATCCGACTTCTGCTCAGCTGTTGCCTGGAGGTAGCGTGACTTTTCAAGACCTGATTCTATCTTTGCAGAACTACTGGGCCAAGCAGGGGTGTCTCATCCAGCAGCCCTACGACATCGAAAAAGGGGCCGGCACCTTCAACCCCGCCACCTTTTTGCGGGTACTCGGGCCGGAGCCCTGGAAGGTCGCCTATGTCGAACCCTCCCGGCGTCCCACCGACGGCCGCTACGGGGAAAACCCGAACCGCCTGCAGCATTACTACCAGTTTCAGGTCATCCTCAAGCCCTCGCCGACCAATATCCTCGACCTGTACCTTGATTCGCTCAAGAGCTTCGGCATCGATCCCAAGGCGCACGACATCCGCTTTGTCGAAGACGACTGGGAATCCCCGACCCTGGGAGCCTGGGGGCTGGGCTGGGAGGTCTGGCTCGACGGCATGGAGATCACCCAGTTTACCTATTTCCAGCAGGCCGGCGGCATCGACCTGAAGCCGGTTTCCGGCGAGATCACCTACGGCTGCGAGCGTATCGCCATGTACCTGCAGGGGGTCGACAACGTCTATGACCTCGAATGGGTCAAGGGGGTCAAGTACGGCGACGTCCATCACCAGAGCGAAGTGGAGTTTTCAACCTACAACTTCGAAGAGGCGGATGTCGATATGCTGCTCAAGCTCTTCACCATGTACGAGAAAGAGTGTATCCGCCTGGTGGAGCGCGGCCTGGTGCTGCCCGCTTACGATTACGTCATGAAGTGCTCCCATTCCTTCAACATGCTCGACGCCCGCGGCGCGATTTCGGTAACCGAGCGCGCCTCCTACATCGGGCGGGTTCGTAACGTGGCGCGACTGTGCGCCGAAGGATATCTGCAGTTGCGCGAGAAACTCGGCTTCCCGCTGCTGAAAGGAGGCCGCTGATGGCAAAGGAACTGCTGCTCGAAATCGGTACCGAAGAAATTCCGGCCGGCTTTCTGCCCAAGGCGATGGCCGACATGCGCAACCTGATCCGCTCTGAGCTGGACAACGCCCAGCTCGGCTACGGCGAAATTACCACCCTGGCCACCCCGCGGCGCCTGGTGCTGGCGGTTGGGGAGATCGAAGAGCATCAGCCGACCCTGCGCACCGAAGCGATGGGGCCGGCCAAAAGCGTTGCGTTTGACGCCGAAGGCAAGCCGACCCGGGCCGGCGAAGGTTTCGCTCGCGGCCAGGGCGTCAGCGTCGATCAGCTGGTCATCGTTGCAACCGAAAAAGGGGAGTACGTCTGCGCCAAGAAAGAGCAGGCCGGCCGTCCTACCGCTGAGCTGCTCGGCGAAATCCTGCCGCGCCTGATCAACGCCATTCCCTTTAAAAAATCGATGCGCTGGAAAGACCTGGAGGTTCGCTTCGCCCGCCCGGTGCACTGGATCGTCGCCCTTTACGGCGGGGCCGTGGTTCCCTTCGGCTTCGGCAATGTCACCAGCGGCAACCAGTCGAAAGGCCACCGTTTCATGGCGCCGGACGCCTTCGCGGTGACCGACCTCGCCCAGTACCTGCAGGAATGCGAGCGTCATTTCGTCATCCCCGATCCGGAGAAACGCAAGGCGATCATCCGGACCGAGATCGAAAAGGCGGCCAAGGGGGCCGGCGGCAACGTGCTGCAGGATGAAGAACTGCTGGAGCAGGTGGCTTACCTGGTGGAGTACCCCAGCGCCGTGCTCGGCACCTTCAGCCCCGACTTTCTGCAGGTGCCCAGGGAGGTGCTGATCACCTCCATGCGCAGCCATCAGCGCTATTTTTCGCTGGTCGATGAGACCGGCAAGCTGCTGCCCGCCTTTATCACCATCAACAATACCCTGACAAAAGATCCCTCGGTGGTGGTCAAGGGGAACGAGCGCGTCCTGCGCGCCCGGCTCTCCGACGCCCGTTTCTTTTTCGACGAAGACAAGAAGGTCTCCCTCGACAGCCGGGTCGAATCCCTCAAGTCGGTGGTCTACCAGGCCAAGCTCGGCACCTCTTACGAGAAGATGGAACGCTTCCGGGAGCTGGCCGTCTCGCTCGCCGAGCAGCTTGCGCCGGCCCTGAAAGACAAGACCGCCCGCGCCGCCACCCTGTGCAAGGCCGACCTGGTCAGCGGCATGGTCGGCGAGTTTCCCGAGGTGCAGGGAGTGATGGGGCGCGAATATGCCCTGCTCGAAGGGGAAGATGCCGAGGTGGCCAAGGCGATCTACGAGCATTACCTGCCGATCCAGGCCGGCAGCGCCATCCCATCGTCCGACATGGGGGCGTTTGTCTCGATGGCCGACAAAATCGACACTATCTGCGGCTGCTTCGGCGTCGGCCTGATCCCGACCGGGACCGCCGACCCCTATGCCCTGCGGCGCAGCGCCATCGGCGTTCTCAACACCATTCTCGGTCGCGGCTACCGGCTGTCACTGCCGGCCCTGGTCGATCGCAGCCTTGAGCTGCTCACGGCCAAGTTGACCCGGCCCAAGGCCGAGGTGCGCCGCGATGTGGTCGAGTTTTTGCGGCTGCGCCTGGTCAACCTGCTGACCGGCCAGGGGATTCCGCAGGACGTGGTCGATGCGGTGCTGGCCGCGTCCTTCGACGACGTGGCCGATGCCCTGGCCCGGGTCAAGGCGCTGGCCGAACTGAAAGGGCGTGAGGATTTCGAGCCTCTCGCCGTCGCCTTCAAGCGCGTGGTTAACATCATCAAGGGCGGGGTGGGGACCCCGGTCGATGTTGCGCTGTTTGAATCGGCCTGCGAGGGGGCACTGCATGACGCCACCCGGCAGGTTGCAGTGCAGGTCGCGTCCCTGGTGGACGGTGGCGATTACGCGGCGGCCCTGCGCGCGATTGCCGGCCTTCGCGTAAGCGTGGACGCCTTTTTCGATGGCGTCATGGTCATGGCTGACAAGGAAGCTGTACGGACAAATCGCTTGGCCCTGCTGACCGGGGTTGCCAGGCTGTTTGAGGGGATTGCGGATTTCTCCCGGATTGCCGCTTAAGGCACGGGGTTGACCGTCACTTGGATGGGGTGTTAGGCCCCGGCTCTAAACTTTTCGAGGAGGAGAAGGTTGATGGCTGTGAAGTATGTGTATTTCTTCGGTGACGGGAAAGCCGAAGGCAAAGGGGACATGAAAAATCTGCTCGGCGGCAAGGGTGCCAACCTGGCGGAAATGACGTCGATCGGCCTGCCGGTACCGGCCGGTTTCACCCTCACGACGGCAGTCTGCACCGAGTTCTACAAGAACGACCGGCAGTATCCGGCGGAACTCAAGAAGCAGGTTGATGAAAAGCTCAAGCAGGTTGAAGACCTGATGGGCAAAAAATTCGGCGACCGCCACAACCCGCTGCTGGTGTCGGTGCGTTCCGGCGCCCGCGCCTCCATGCCCGGCATGATGGACACGGTGCTCAACCTCGGTCTCAACGACGAAACCGTGCAGGGGATCATCGAGCAGAGCGGCGACCCCCGCTTCGCCTACGACTCCTACCGCCGCTTCATCCAGATGTATGCCGACGTCGTCATGAATGTCGACGGCGACATCCTCGAGCATCTGCTCGAGCAGATGAAAGATAAGCGCGGCGTTGCGCTCGACACCGACCTGACCGCCGACGACCTGAAAGAACTGGTTGGCCTGTTCAAGAACCAGGTCAAGGAAGAGCTTGGCCGCGAATTCCCCGAAGACCCCCAGGAGCAGCTGTGGGGAGCAATCGGCGCCGTGTTCGGTTCCTGGATGAACCCCCGCGCCAACACCTATCGCCGGCTCAACAACATTCCCGCCGAATGGGGGACCGCCGTCAACGTCCAGTCGATGGTTTACGGCAACATGGGTGACGACTGCGCCACCGGCGTGGCCTTCACCCGCGACCCCTCCACCGGCGAAAACTACTTCTACGGCGAGTACCTGATCAACGCCCAGGGCGAAGACGTGGTCGCCGGTATCCGCACGCCGCAGCCGATCAACAAGGTTAAGCACAAGCCGGGCGACCTGCCGGCCATGGAAGACGTGCTGCCCGACTGCTACGCCCAGCTGGTGAAGATTCGTGAAATCCTTGAGACGCACTACAAGGATATGCAGGATATCGAGTTCACCATCGAGAAGCACAAGCTCTACATGCTGCAGACCCGCAACGGCAAGCGTACCGCTCAGGCCGCGGTCAAGGTCGCTGTCGATATGAAAAACGAAGGGTTGATCAGCGACAAGGAAGCCGTGCTGCGGGTTGAGCCGGCTCAGCTCGACCAGCTGCTGCATCCGTCGCTCGACCCCAAGGCGCCCAAAACGGTGATCGCCAAGGGGCTTCCGGCTTCACCCGGTGCGGCCTGCGGCGAGGTGGTCTTCTCCGCCGACGAGGCGGAAGAGGCGGCAAAGATCGGTCTCAAGGTCATCCTGGTCCGGGTTGAAACCAGCCCTGAAGATATCCACGGCATGCACGCCGCCCAGGGGATTCTCACCGCCCGCGGCGGCATGACCTCCCACGCGGCGGTCGTTGCCCGCGGCATGGGCAAGTGCTGCGTCGCCGGCTGCGGCGACATCACGGTCAACTACCGGGCCCAGGAATTCACCGCTAAGAACGGTACGGTGATCAAGAAGGGGGATATCATCACACTTGACGGTTCCACCGGCGAGGTGATCAACGGCCAGGTGCCGACCGTGCAGCCCGAGCTGACCGGTGATTTCGGCCAGCTGATGGCCTGGGTCGACAAGTACCGCCGGCTCAAGGTGCGCACCAACGCCGACACCCCGCACGACGCCAAGGTCGCCCGCCAGTTCGGCGCCGAAGGGATCGGCCTCTGCCGCACCGAACACATGTTCTTCGAAGCCGACCGCATCATGGCGGTTCGCGAAATGATCCTGTCCGACGACGTCGACGGCCGCAAGCGGGCCCTGGCCAAAATCCTGCCGATGCAGAAAGGCGACTTCATCGGCCTGTTCCGTGAAATGAAGGGGCTGCCGGTCACCATCCGCCTGCTCGACCCGCCGCTGCACGAATTTCTGCCGCAGAAGGAGGCCGAGATCGACGAACTGGCCAAGGTCATGAACGTGACCTCCCAGATGCTCAAGACCAAGGTCGATTCCCTGCATGAATTCAACCCCATGCTCGGTCATCGCGGCTGCCGGCTCGGGATCACCTTTCCCGAAATTTACGACATGCAGGTCCAGGGGATCATGGAAGCGGCCTGCGAGCTGATCAAGAACGAAGGTTTCTCGATCATTCCCGAGATCATGATCCCGCTGGTCGGCGAGGTGAAGGAGCTGGCCATCCTCAAGGCCAACGCGGTGCGCGTTGCCGACGGCGTCATCGCCCGCTACGGCGTCAAGGTGGAGTACCTGATCGGCACCATGATCGAACTCCCCCGCGCCGCCCTGACCGCCGACGAGATCGCCAAGGAAGCCGAGTTCTTTTCCTTCGGCACCAACGACCTGACCCAGACCACTTACGGTCTGTCCCGTGACGACGCCGGCAAGTTCCTGCCGTTCTACGTCGAAAGCGACATCTATCCCAACGACCCCTTCGTCGCCCTCGACCAGGCCGGGGTCGGCCTGCTGGTGCAGATGGGGTGCGAAAAAGGGCGGGCCACCCGCGCCAACATCAAGCTCGGCATCTGCGGCGAGCACGGCGGCGAGCCGTCGAGCGTTATCTTCTGTCATAAGATCGGTCTCGACTACGTTTCCTGCTCCCCCTTCCGGGTGCCCATCGCCCGGCTGGCCGCGGCCCA
>NZ_JBFHGD010000158.1:0-7927 GCF_041583255.1 Trichloromonas sp.
GTGTTGAAGGAAAAATAAAAGTACCTGACATGATCAAGGTGGAAGCCCCTGGCGCCAGCTCGCCGGGGGCTTCTTTTTTTGGGGCAGCTCTGCTATGTTTCAGCAGGCCTTTTGGAAAGGATCACGCCATGAAAATAGTCGTACTGGACGGATACGCCCTCAACCCCGGTGATTTGAGCTGGGACGAGCTGAAAAAGCTGGGGGACTGCCAGGTCTATGATCGGACCCCCGCCGACAAGGTGCTGGAGCGGGCGGCCGGTGCCCAGGTGCTGCTGACCAACAAGACCGTTCTTGCCGCCGAGACCATCGCCGCGCTTGCCGAGCTGCAATATATCGGGGTGCTGGCCACCGGCACCAACGTGGTGGACGTGCAGGCCGCCCGTCGTCGCGGCATCCCGGTTAGCAACGTCCCCGGCTACAGTACCGCTTCGGTGGCGCAGATGGTCTTTGCCCTGCTGCTCGAAATGACCAGCCAGGTCGGCCATCATGCCCGCCTGGTGCGTGAGGGGGCCTGGAGTGCCAGCCCCGATTTCGCCTTCTGGGACCGGCCGCTGACCGAGCTCGAAGGGTTGACCCTGGGGCTGGTCGGTTTCGGCGCCATTGGCCGTAAGGTGGCGGCCCTGGGGCGGGCTTTCGGCATGACCGTGCTGGTGCATACCCGGCATCCGGAAAACTACCAGGCCTACAGAGATTCCGGGGAGGTCGAATTTACCGATCTCGACAGCCTGTTCGGCCGCAGCGACGTGGTCAGTCTGCATTGTCCGCTGACCCCGGAGACCGAGCGGATGGTCGATGGTCCCCGACTGGGCCGGATGAAACCCGGGGCCTGGCTGATCAACACCGGGCGCGGTCCGCTGATCGACGAGGCGGCCCTGGCCAAAGCGCTCAACAGCGGCCAGCTGGCCGGCGCCGGTCTCGATGTGCTTTCGTGCGAACCGCCGCCGGCCGCCAACCCGCTGCTGCAGGCTGACAACTGCGTGATCACCCCGCATATCGCCTGGGCGACGCGGGCAGCGCGGCAGCGCCTGATGGCCACCGTGGCTGCCAATGTCCGCGATTTTCTCGCCGGCAAAAACAGCAACCTGGTGAACTGAGTTTCTTGCCGGTGCCGCCTGCGTCGGCTTGACAGCCGTGCCGCCCGATGTTATAAATCCTGACTCGACTTACTTCGCTGTAACGGCCACAGGCATGGACCTGTGGCCTTTTCTTTCGTAAAAGGATACATATGAGCAGCAAGAAACCTACTGCCGGAGATTATATCGATGCCCGCTGCACCCGCTGCCGGGTTATCACCAACCATACCATTGTCGCCATGGTTGAAGACCGGCCGGTACGTGTGCAGTGCAACACCTGCGGAGGTGCGCACAATTACCACGCCCCCAAGGCCGAAAAGCCCGAACGGGTTGTCAAAAGTCGGGCGGCCGCGGCGCCCAAGACGCCCAGGGCGGCCAAGGAAGCTCGCACCGCCCGCACGAAGGCCGCCGTTCTCGAGCAGGAGCAGTGGCTCGCCGCCAGCAGGGACGCCGATCCGACCCGGGCGGTCCCTTACAGCATGGAGGGGGTCTACAAGGTGAACAACTGGATCAACCACCCGCTTTTCGGCTTCGGGCTGGTGGTATCGGTGGTGCCGAACAAGGTGGAGATTCTGTTCCAGGACGGGAAGAAACTGCTGCGCAGCAACAACTGATCGCCTTGCCGGCGATTACGGAGACCCGCGGATGGAGTTTGCCCACCTGCACGGCTGGAAGGTCGATTGTCGCGAGGCGATTGCCCTGCAGCAGGCCCTGGCGGGGCAGGTGCGGCTGGAAAACCGGCTGCCGCAGCCGCTGGCAACGGTCGCCGGAGTTGATGTCTCCTACGAAAAAAACGGCAGCCTCTTTTACGCTGCCGTGGTAGTGCTCAAGCTGCCGTCCCTCGACCCGATCGACCAGGCCCATGCCGTCGCCCGGGTCGATTTTCCTTATGTGCCCGGATTGCTCTCGTTTAGGGAGCTGCCGGTGGTGCTCGACGCTTTCCGTGCGCTGGGCACGATTCCTGATGCGGTGCTGGTCGACGGCCAGGGGATCGCCCATCCAAGGCGGCTGGGGCTGGCAAGCCATCTCGGACTCTGGCTCGCCCTGCCGACGGTCGGCTGTGCCAAGAGCCGGCTGTGCGGCAGGCATGCCGAGCCGGGTGCGCAACGGGGTGAGCGGGCTCCCCTGCTGTTGGGAGCTGATGAGGTGGGGGCGGTGCTGAGGACCCGGGATCGGGTCAAGCCGATGTACATCTCGCCCGGCCACCTGGTCGATATCCCCGCTGCGGTTGAGCTGGTGCTGGCCTGCACCCGCCATTACCGGATGCCCGAGCCGACCCGCCTGGCCCACCAGCTGACCAACCAGTTGCGCCGGGCTGCGCTTTAGCTCTTCAGCAGTTCAAGGATCGCTTCGGCCTGCTGCTCCCCCAGGGTTCCCTTCTGTCGCGCCAGTCCCACCGTCTTTCTTCCCATCACCCGGTAAATTTCCCTCAATTCGTTTGGAAGCTCAGCCATGGCATCGAGATGGCTGGCGACGGTCTGTACGTCGCCGCGGGCAATGGGGCCGGTCAGCGCCTGTTCCGGGCCGAGGGTGCTCAGGTTGCGGCTGGTCCCTTTGAGCAGGGGGAGCAGCATTGTCAGTGCCTCATCTTCCGGAATGCCGCTGGCGGCCATGATTTCCGCCGCCGTGGCGGCCAGGGTGATCAGATAGTTGGAGGCGACGCAGGCGGCGGCGTGGTAGAGGGGTTTCCGGGCGCTGTCGATGCGGAAGGGCTTTCCCCTCAAGGCGTCGACCAGGGTTTCGCCGAGGGGGATGAGAGCCTCTTCTCCTTCCACCGAAAACGGGGTGCCGGGGAGGTTGCGCAGGCCGGTGACCGAGTCGGCAAAGGTCTGCAGCGGGTGCAGCGACAGGGCCCGAACTCTTGGCGCTTCGCCCTGGTTGAGGATGGCGGCCGGGTGTCGGCCGCTGAAGTGAACCACTACCGCATTCGGAGCCAGCCAGCCGTTTCGGCGCAGCAGCAGGGCGGCGTCGGCCAGAAAGTCGTCCGGCAGGGCCAGCAGAACGAGGTCGCCTTCTTTGGTTCGTGACAGGTCGCAGGTGCCGGCGGCGCGGTGGCCGACAAAGCGGGCGGCCGCGACGGCCCGGGCGGGATCCCGGCTGATTACGGCGACGACCGGGTAGCCGGCTTCAGCCAGCAGGCTGGTCACCGCCTGACCGAGCCGGCCGGGACCGATCAGGACGATCTTCGGTTTCACTGGACCGGAATCTCCAGCCGGCCGACGCCCTCGATTTCAGCCGTCATCAGGTCGCCGCTTTTTACCGGGCCGACTCCGGCCGGGGTGCCGGTGAGGATGATATCCCCTTCTTCAAGGGTGAAGACTGCGGAAACCGCCTGGATGATTTCGGGGATCCGGCGCATCATCTGGGCCGTCGAGCCGTCCTGGCGCATCTGGTCGTTGACCTTGAGGGTGATGCGCAGGTCGTGCGGGTTTTCGACGGCGCCGGCGGGAACGAAATCCGACAGCGGACAGGCGGTGTCGAAGCCCTTGGCGATTTCCCAGGGGAGGCCTTTTTTCTTCAGCTCATTCTGCACGTCCCGCAGGGTCATGTCGATGGCCACCCCGTAGCCGGCGACGTGGGCCATGGCCTCTTTGGCGGCGATGTTCTTGCCCCACTTGCCGATCAGCACGGCCAGTTCCACCTCGTAGTGGCAATCCTGGGAGAAGCCGGGGATGATCACCGGTTCCCGGTCGCCGATGACGCTGGTTGAAGGCTTGATGAACAAGACCGCCTTGTCCGGGGTCTCGTTGCCGAGTTCCTTGATGTGGTCGCTGTAGTTACGCGCCAGGCAGACCACCTTGCCGACCCGCAGGTTCTTAACGGTACCTTTTAATCGCACTGCATGCATTGCGTTTCTCCCTCGGTGTTCGATTTTATCCTTTTTTGCCGGATAATGATAAATACAATTCTGCTAAAAGCAAGAGGTCGGCAGAGATTCAGGTCTGCGCCCGCGGCAGCGACCAGTTGTGCCGGATGGCCAGCAACCGCAGCGTGATGACGGTCATGGCGGCGACTATAGCGATAAGCGTCGGCGGCATGGGGGTGTGGTGCAGCAGGAACATTAACGCTCCGCCGGCCAGGCAGGCCGAGGCATAGACCTCTTTGCGCAGGATCAACGGTACCCGGTTGGAGAGGACGTCGCGCACCACGCCGCCCGCCGTGGCGGTCATGATTCCCATGCTCACCGCGCCGATGAAGCCCATATTGTACTCAATGGCCTTGCCGGTGCCGATGACGACGAAGGTGCCGAGGCCGACGGCGTCGAAGTAGAGCAGGGGGTGCTGCAGAAAACCGAGTCGCCGGTGCTGGAAAAAAACGGCCAGGGAGACGGCAATGGAGATATAGAGGTAGACTTCGTTTTTCAGGCAGAAGGGGGGGAAGTCGCCGAGCAGCAGATCGCGCAGGGTGCCGCCGCCGGTGGCGGTGACCATGCCCAGCACCAGCACGCCGAACAGGTCCATGTCGCGGCGAACGCCGGCCCAGGCGCCGGAAGCGGCAAAGGCGGCGGTGCCGATGAGATCGAGGATGTAGAGAAAATTCACAACGACTAACCTCCGCTGGCGGCGAGAATAGCCCTTTACCGGGCAAAAAGCAAGGGTGGTGTAAGGGGGACGGCTGTGCTAAGCTGTCCGGGCGGCGGCGCTTCAAGGGACTGTCGCAGACACTTCAGCGGAGAGCTGACACCATGCTTCTGCCGATCGGTGACACCCCCAACCCGCCGGGAACCCCCTACGCCAACTACCTGCTGATCGGGCTCAACGTGGCGGTGTTCCTGCTCATTGCCCTGCCGCTCACGGCGGCCCGGCCCGATCCGTCCGACCCCCTGCTCTACGAATACCTGCAGGTCGCGGGGGCACGCGACACGCTGTCGCTCCGCGTCTTGCTGGAACATCTTTCCGCCTACGATCTGTTTGTCTTCCGGCACGGCTTCAGGCCGGCCTCTCCGTCGCTCTCCTCGTTGTTCACCTCCCTGTTCCTCCACGGCGGCTGGATGCACCTGCTCGGCAATATGCTCTTTCTGTGGATCTTCGGCGACAACGTCGAGCATCGCCTAGGGCCCGTCCGCTACCTGTTGGCCTATCTGGCCGCCGGCGTGGCCGCGACCCTGTTCTTCGCGCTGTTCGTCCCCGCCTCGCAGGTGCCGCTGGTGGGCGCCTCGGGGGCCATCTCCGGCGTGCTCGGTTTCTATTTCCTGTGGTTTCCCCGCAACCGGGTCAAGACCTTCGTTTTCCTGTTCCCTTTCATCATGAACACCTTTCTGGTGCCGGCCCGGCTGGTGCTCGGGTTTTACCTGCTGATCGACAACCTGCTCCCCTTTTTGCTTAACGGCGGCGGCAGCGGCGGAGTTGCCCACGGTGCCCATATCGGTGGCTTCGTCGCCGGCACGGCCATGGCTTTCGGCATCGATCGCCTGCCTGGCGGCTTGCGCCAGTTGAGACGGCGTACTCCTCTTGCAGACGACGAGGTTGTTCGGGAGGCGCGAGTCGACACCGGCATCGCCACGCGGATCGAGAGGGCTTTGGACGAAGGCGAGCTCGAACGGGCGCTTGCCCTTTATCCGCGGATCGACGGCCGCCAGGGGCGGGCGCAGCTGGGTTCCGCCTCCATGCTGGCGCTCGGGGAACTGTTGCTGGCCCACCGGGAGTACGACCAGGCCCTGTCGCTGTTCCGGCGCTTTATCGCCGAGCGCCCCGCCGACGCGGCGCTTGACCGGGCCTACCTCGGCGCCGGCAGGGCGCTGATGCACAAGCCGCGCTGCGTCACCAGCGCCTATCACTATTTTCTTGCCGCGCTCGATGTCGCCCGCAGCCGCGAACTGGCCGACGAGGTGCGCCTGCACCTGCACGCCATCGAACGCCTCGGTGAAAAAGGGACGGGGAGAAAGGCCTGACCCGTCGGCCCAACGGACTTGCTGACATGACAAATTCTTTACATTCTTTTTACCCCGCCATGACGACTCTGTTTCCGGGCCGTGCTCTACTGGACTCGGGCCTGCGGGATGTCCCCGCCGGTTCGGGCCAATGACGGCACCGAAAAAGGAGGATGCCATGCTGCCAAGGATACGGTTGTTCCAGATTCTATTTGTTTTCGCCCTGCTGAGCTTCGGGGGCTTCGCCGCTGCGGCGTCCCCTCCGCTGATCGGCTGCGACCTGGCGCTCGACCAGGAGGTTCTGCCGGCCGGTTCGTCCCAGTCGGTGGTGATCAAGGTTTCGCTCGACGTCCCGGTCCTCCCCCGGCAAACCGCCCGACCGCCGGTCAACCTGGCGCTGGTCTTCGACCGCTCCGGTTCCATGTCCGGCAGCAAGATCGAAAAAGCCCGGCAGGCGGCCGTCGAAGCCCTGCGCCGGCTCGGCCCCGGCGACCTTTTTTCGCTGGTCGTGTACGATCACCAGGTGCAGACCCTGGTGTCTGCCCAGAGCGCGGCCAACACCGAATGGATCGAGTCGCAGATCCGCAGCATCCACCCCGGCGGCAATACCGCCCTGTTCGGCGCGGTCAGCCAGGGCGCGGCCGAGGTGCGCCGGCATGTGCATCAACCGTACGTGCACCGGGTGATCCTGCTGTCCGACGGGCTCGCCAACGTCGGCCCCAGCGCCCCTGAGGATCTGGCCCGGCTCGGCGCCGCCCTGCTCAAGGAGGGGATCTCGGTGACCACTATCGGCATCGGCACCGATTTCAACGAAGACCTGATGACCCGGCTGGCTGCCCGCAGCGACGGCAATCATTATTTCGTCGAGGATAGCCGCGACCTGTCGCGGATCTTCGCCGCCGAACTCGGTGATGTGCTGAGCGTCGCCGCCCGCAGGGTGGTTGTCGAGGTGGAATGTCCCGCAGGGGTCCGGCCGTTGCGGGTGATCGGCCGCGAGGGGCGCATTCGCGGCAACCGAGTTGAAATCCAGATGAACCAGCTCTACGGCGGGCAGGAAAAATTCGCCCTGATCGAAGTCGAGGTGCCGGCCTCCCGCTCCGGACAGACCATGGATCTGGCCACCGCCAACTGTTCCTACGAGAACGCCCTGACCGCACGGGTGGAAAAATCGTCCGCCCGTATCCAGGCGCGCTTCAGCGCAAGCCAGGCTGAAGTGCGCGAGGGGGCCAATAAAGCGGTACAGGAGGCGGTGGTCGAAAACGAGATGGCGGTGGCCCGCGATCAGGCCCTCGACCTGTACAATGCCGGGCGCAAGGACGAGGCGGCGCAGGCGCTGCGTCAGACCAGCGCCGAGTTGAAGGCGAAAAGTTCACGGCTTGGTTTTGATGACCTTGCCGGTGAAGCGGCCGCCCTGGAGTCGGATGCGGCTGAATTTTCTGCCGACAAGCTCAGCAGCCCGCGCAAGAAAGAACTGCGTTCCGAGAGCTACCGGGTGCGCAGCCAGCAGAAGGAATATTGAATTGAAAAGATGAGTCCCTGGATTTATGGTTAAGCGGCTGGCCGGGGGAAAGAGCGGTTCCCGTTTGCCTGTCTCCAGGGTGGAGAATTTTCGAATGAAACGAACCGGCTTCATTATTGCCGCCTGGCTGATCCTGCTGATACCGACCCTGCTGATCGGCGGGGTCGCCCTGCGCCTGCTGCAGCATGAGCAGCAGCGCCTGGCCGGGGCCGCCGTGGCTGCGGCCAGCGAGCGGGCGAAGGCGACGGCCGAAAGTATCGCTCTGGCGGTAGCCGAGGTCAAGGATGGCCTGCTGGCCACCCTGCAGACCCTTCCGCAGGAGGACCTGGCCGGCCGGCTCGACGCCTGGCGGCTGGAGAACCCGCTGATTCGCAACGTCTTCATCTGGGCCCCGGGGGGCGGCTTGTCCCTGCCGGACCCGCAGCAGCCGGTCAGCGACGAAGAGGCCGGATTCATCCGCCGCTA
>NZ_JBFHGD010000159.1:0-7853 GCF_041583255.1 Trichloromonas sp.
AGTGACCGCCAAGGGGCGTTTCTATGAGAACGGCCAGTGGGTCGAGACCGATCCGCTGTCGGTCAAGCAGGAATTCGAGATGCCGGAGAATCTCGGCAAGCTCAACATCTACCTGATGTACCACGAAGAGCTCGAATCGATTGCCAAGTTTGTTCCCGGCCTCAAGCGTGCCCGCTTCTGGATGAGCTTTTCCGACAACTACCTGAAGCATCTCGAAGTGCTGGGGAACGTCGGCATGACCGGCATCGAGCCGATCGAGTTCCAGGGGCAGCAGATCATCCCGCTGCAGTTTTTGAAGGCGCTGTTGCCCGACCCGGCTTCGCTCGGTCCGAAGACCAAGGGTAAAACCTGCATCGGCGTGGTGGTTGAAGGGCTCAAGGACGGCCAGCCGCGCAAATATTACATCTACAACATCTGCGACCACGAAGAATGTTATCAGGAAGTGAAGTCGCAGGCGATTTCCTACACCACCGGGGTGCCGGCGATGATCGGCGCCAAGCTGATGCTGACCGGCAAGTGGCAGGGCAAGGGGGTTTTCAACATGGAACAGTTCGATCCCGATCCCTTTGTTGCGGACCTCAACCAGTACGGCCTGCCGGTCAAAGAGGTGTTCATCGAGGGTTTTTAAACCGGCCCTTCTCTGGATAGATCAACCCGGAGCCTTTGGGCTCCGGGTTTTTTTCTTCTTCGTTCAGGCGCAATGTCTGGCGGACAGGTGAGCGATATGGATAAGCAATGTGCGTTGAAAACCGATTTGAGCGGCGTTAAAACCCCGGCCTTCGTGGTCTTTGAAGAAGCCCTGGAGCACAACCTGGCGATTCTGCAGACGGTCATGGAGCGCACCGGTGCCCGCATTCTGCTGGCCATGAAAAGTTTTTCCATGTTTCACAGCTTTCCCCTGCTCAGCCGGACCTTGAAGGGGACCTGCGCCAGCGGTCCCCATGAAGCGATGCTTGGTCGGGAATACTTTCCCGGCGAGGTACACGCCTTCGCCGCCGGCTTCAGCGAAGAGGATATCCGCGAGACGGCAACCGTCTGCGATCACCTGGTCTTTAACTCCGTCTCCCAGTGGCGGCGCTTCGGCGCGCTGGCCAGCGCGCTCAACCCCAAGCTGGAGTTCGGTCTGCGCTGCAACCCCGAGCACCGGGAAACCGAGGTGGAGATCTACGACCCCTGCGGCGCCGGTTCGAGGCTGGGGATTGTCGAAGAGGAATTCGATCCCGCCGCCTTAGGCGGCATCAGCGGACTGCATTTCCACACCCTCTGCCAGAAGGGATCCGACGCCCTGGAGCGCACCCTGGCCGCCTTCGAAGAGAAATTCGGCCGCTTTCTGCCGCAGATGCGCTGGGTCAATTTCGGCGGCGGCCACCACATCACCCGCAAGGACTACGATGTCGAGCGCCTGGTGCGGCTGATCAACGACTTTCGCAAGCGTTACCCGCATCTGACCGTCTATCTCGAACCGGGGGAGGCGGTGGCGCTCAACGCCGGGGTGCTGGTCGCCTCGGTGCTCGATGTCACCCGCAATCACAGGGTCGCCAACGCCATCCTCGACACCTCGGCGACCTGCCACATGCCCGACGTGCTGGAGATGCCCTATCGCCCGGAAGTTATCGGAGCCGGTGAGGCGGAGGAAAAGGCCCACACCTACCAGCTCGGCGGCCTCTCCTGCCTGGCCGGCGACGTGATCGGCCGCTATTCCTTCGATCAGCCGCTGGAGTACGGCGACCGGCTGGTCTTTCTCGACATGGCGATTTATTCGATGGTCAAGACCAACACCTTTAACGGCGTCAAGCTGCCGACGATCTACTATGCCCGCAAGGACGGTGCGGTTGAGCTGGTGAAACGGTTCGGCTATGGCGATTTCAAGGGGCGGCTGTCCTGAAAAAAAATCCGGTTGCCGCAGAGGCACGGAGACACAGTGTTTAAAACAAAAAAACAGGACACCTCTTAACGAAGAGTGTGTCCTGTTTTTTTGTCTGTTTCTCTGTATTTCTGTGGCTAATAATCAGAGCAGCAGGCTGACCAGAGAGAAGGCTCCGGCGGCGATCAGAAATGGATCACATTCGCGGTACTTACCGAGGGCCAGTTTGATAGCGACGTAAGAAAGGAAGCCGAAGGCCAGGCCGGTGGCGATGGAATAGGTCAGCGGCATGAGCAGGAAAGTGAGAAAAGCCGGGGCGGCTTCTTCGAAATTGTAGAAGTCGATCTGGCTGATCCCGCGCATCATGAAGATGCCGACCACGATCAGCGCCGGGGCGGTGGCATAAGGGGGGACGGCGGCAATCACCGGGGTGAAAAAGGCGGCGCAGAAAAAGAGCGTCGCGGTGACGATTCCGGTCAGCCCGGTGCGGCCGCCGTCGGATACGCCGCTGGCGGATTCGATGAAGGTCGTGGTGGTGCTGGTGCCGAGCAGTGACCCGCCAACCGTGGCCAGGGCGTCGGCGGTCAGCATCCGCGGCAAACCGGGGATTTCGCCGTGCTTGTCGACCATGCCGGCTTCACGGCAGACCGCCAGCATGGTGCCGAGGCTGTCGAACAGGTCAACAAACATGAAGGAGAGGATGCTGGCCCAGAGTGAGACCTGCAGAGCGCCGACGATGTCGAGTTGAAAGGCGATCGGTGCCGGCGAGGGGGGCAGGGCGACCAGTCCCGTTGGCCAGGGGGAGACACCGGTAAGAATGCCAGCCGCGGCAGTCGCCAGAATGCCGAGCAAAATGGCGCCTCGAATCCGCTTCGATTCAAGCAGGATGGCGACCAGCAAACCGAACAGGCCAAGCAGAGCTTGCGGGGTAAAGTCACCCAGCTGAACCAGCACCGCTTCGCTTTTAACTACCAGGCCGAGGTTCTGCAGGCCGATGAAGGCGATGAACAGTCCGATGCCCACCGAGGTTGCCAGGCGCAGGGTCAGGGGGATCGCCCGAACCAGCCGTTCCCGTACGCCGAGCCAGGTCAGCACCAGAAAGAAGACTCCGGAAACAAAGACCACACCAAGGGCCGTTTGCCAGGGCACACCTTGGCCGAGCACCATGGTGTAGGTGAAAAAGGCATTGAGTCCCATACCCGGTGCCATCATCAGCGGCGCATTGGCCCAGAGGGCGATCAGCGCCGTGGCCAGGGCCGCAACCAGGCAGGTCACGGTAGTCAGAGCGCCTTTGTCCATGCCGGCCTGAGAGAGGATGGTTGGATGTACGAAAATGATGTAGGCGCCGGTCAAAAAGGTGGTCACTCCGGCGATGACTTCGGTCCGGACCGAAGTGCCGTGACGGTGCAGTTGAAACAGTTTTTCGAGCATGGCAGGTGTCCGTCCGCTTACGGGGTCAGTCCCTTGAGGTCGTTGAAGAAATATTCAATATCCTTGCTTACCCCGAGGCTTTGGGCCTGGTTGATGGCGTGAAAGAGGGCCAGCATGGCGTGGTCATCATCGCCGAGCTGATGATAGGCCAGGGCGACGTGGTAGAGGATTCGGGCGGTCAGATCCTGGTCCGTCGTCTGCAGCCGGGCCTGATCGAAGAGCTGCAGGGCTTCCTGGTGCCGACCCCGGCCGTACGCCAGGCAGCCTCTGGCGTCGAGATGCCTGACCGATCCGGCGGAAATGGCGGTCAGCAGCGGCTCGGCCTCGTCCGGCGCGGACAGCTTGAGGGTCAGCAGCTGCAGCAGCCGGTAATTCAGCTCCGGCCTGGAGGAATCCCCGCCGGCAATGGTTTCGAGTCCCTTGCGATAGGTTTTGCGGGCCTGTTCGGGCATCCCGGCGACTTCGAGCAGTTCGCCGTGCTGCAGGTGCAGGCTACCGTCGGCCGGCTGTTTGCGAATTGCTTTTGCCAGGGAGTCGGCGGCGGCAGCGTAGTCCCTTTTAGCCTTGAACGCTTCGGCCTGGGCCAGGTGCTGTTCAGCGGTGAGGGGGTCGGGGAGCAGGGCGCTGCAGCCGGAGAGCAGGGCAAGAAGCAGAAAAAGCAATAGGGTGGAGATTCGGTTCATGCCAATAGTCCCTCAGGGAGCCTGCCGTCGCATCGAGCGGTCGGCAACGAAAAAAGGCCGGAGCATTAACTCCGGCCTTGGTCTTTCCGAGATAATCCTCAGGGTTTCATGCCGGTAATCCGGAACAGGGCCTCAAGGTATTTTTCGCCGGTTTTGCGGATGATCTCTTCCGGCAGCTGCGGAGCGGGCGCCTGCTTGCCCCAGTCGAGGGTCTCCAGGTAGTCGCGCAGGAACTGTTTGTCAAAGCTCGGTTGAGGGCCGCCAGCCTGGTACAGGTCTTTCGGCCAGAAGCGCGACGAGTCGGGGGTTAAGGCTTCGTCGATCCAGATCACCTGGTCTTCGAAGATGCCGAACTCGAACTTGGTGTCGGCGATGATGATCCCCTTGGTGGCGGCCAGGTCGCGGGCCCGGTTGTAAATGGCGATGGTCGTGCTGCTGATCTTGTCGGCGACTTCCTGACCGACCAGTTCCACTACCTTGGAGAAGGGGATGTTCTCGTCGTGCTCGCCGAGTTCCGCCTTGGTCGACGGGGTGAAGATCGGCTCGGAGAGCTTCTGGCTTTCGACCATGCCGGCCGGCAGGGGGATGCCGCAAATGCTCCCCTGCTGCTTGTATTCCTTCCAGCCCGACCCGGAAACGTAGCCGCGGACGATGCATTCTACGGGGAGCGGCTTGGCCTTTTTGACCAGCATGCTGCGCCCCTCGAGCTGGTCGCGGTATTTGTGGGTGATGGCCGGGAAGTCGCTGACCTCGGTGGCTATGATATGGTTCGGGATGATGTCGGACATCTGCTCGAACCAGAACTTGGAGATCTGGGTCAGCACGAAGCCTTTGTGGGGGATCCCTTCGTTCATGATGACGTCGAAGGCCGAGATGCGGTCGGTGGTGACCAGCAGCAGGTATTCGCCGAGGTCGTAGATGTCTCGAACTTTGCCCTGGTTGATCAGCTTGAGATCTGCAAATTTGGTTTGGGTCAGCGTCGCTTGCATGGCCTTATTTTTCCTTTTCGATCGAAGCCTGGATGGTGGGGGAAACGACAATCTTTGCCTTTGCCTTGAGGTCGTCTATCTTTTCCTGGTAAACCAGGTCTTTTTTGCGGGTGAGGACGGTGGTTTTCAGGGTCTCTCGCTGGGCGTCGTCGAGACTGGCAAGGTCGGCCTCGACGCGTTCCTTGAGGGCGGCGACGATGAATTTGCCGTCGTTTTCGTAGACTTGCGGCGCCGCCGGCTTTTCGGCTGTGAGTTCGAAGGCGGCTTCCGCCAGCTGGTCCAGGTTGCCGAGGCGGGGGAGAAAGTTGCCGTAGGCGCGGGTGAAGAGCCCGGTTTCCTCGACGGTCAGACGCTGGGCCTTGGCCTGGCTCTCCAGCGCTTCGCCATTGGCGACGGCGGCGAGCAGTTCTTCGGCGGTTTTGCGGGCCAGGTCTTCGGTATGCTGCTGGCGGTAGGCCTGCTCCACCTCAACGCGGACCTCGGTCAGTTCGGGGAGACGGCTGGCGCGGCGTTCCTTGATGGCGAACAGCACGACCCCTTCGGGGAGGTTGACCGGACGGGCCAATTCAGCAGTGCTGAGGGCGAAGGCCGCGGCGGAGATTTCGGGGACTTCGCCAAGCCCGTCGATCGGGGCCTCGCGCTCGAAGAAGTTGGTTTCCTTGATCCCCAGATCGTTGACCTTGGCGGCGTTGTCGAGGTCGGCGGTCTTGCGGTTGATATTGAAGGCGTCCATCGCCTTTTCGAAAGCCAGCTGGCGGCTTTTGTCGGCCACCACTTCGGTCTTTACTTCGTCGAGAACGTCGGCCAGCGGCTTGATCCCCGGCTCGATGTAGCCGTCACAGCGAATGATGTGATAGCCGAAGGGGGTGGTGACGATGTCGCTGATGTTGCCCGGTTTCATGGCAAAGGCGGCTTTTTCGAAGTCGGCCACCATGATGCCGCGGCTGAAGAAACCGAGGTCGCCATCCTGGGCGATGGTCCCCTGGTCGTCCGAATATTTGCGCACCAGGGTGGCGAAATCCTTGCCGGCGCGGACTTCCTCGAGCACCTTGTCGGCCAGCTGGCGCTTGCGGTCCTTGGTCTCCTGGTCGGCGTCGAGCGGGACTTTGATCAGGATATGGGAGGCCTTGACCTGCTCGGCGATGTCGAAGCGGTCGAGGTGGCGGCGGTAGTATTTTTCGAGGTCTTCTTCGGTGGTGGTGACGTCCTTGGCGTAGCGGCCCGGTTCGAAGAGGAGGTAGCGCAGGGCCACCGTCTCGGGGAATCTGAAGTCTTCCTTGCGGGCATCGAAGAAGGCGGCCAGGGCCTCTTCGTCAACCTTGACCCGGGTTTCGAACAGGGCGGGGGCCAGGCGCACGAAGTCCAGGTTGACCTTTTCGTTCTGGCGCCGGTATTCCTCGACGATGTCTTCGTCGGTGATTTCGATCTGGCCGCGGATGGCGTCGCGAACCTTTTCCGCCAGCAACTGCTGCTCCTGGCGAGCCTCGAAGTCATCGGGGGTTATCCGCTGGTAATTCAATACCTGCAGGTAGCGCTCTTTGCTGAATACACCGTTGTCCTGAAACGCGGGGATCTGGGCGATTGAATCGATCAGCTCCTGGCGGTTTACTTTGGTGCCCAGGCGATGACTCTCGAGAAACAGCAGCGCCTGCTCGATCACCGTATCCAGCGCCTGCTGCCGCAGACCCAGCTGTTTTTCGAGGGCCGGGTTGAATTGTTCGCGGTAGACGTTCTGGTAGAGCCGATAGAGATTGCTGTAGACTGTTTCGTACTCGTTGAAGCCGACTTCGAGGTCGTTGACGGCAACGGCAAAACCCTGCTGCTGGCCGTCGCGGCCGTCGCCAGGCGAGGTGAGCATGGCATAGCCGATGACGAAGCTAAGAATGATGACGGCGAAGGCGAGTTTGATAAAGACCGATTTCTGTTTTTTACGGATCAGGTCCAGCATGTGCGGACGACTCCTTTTTAGTGGTTTTCGGGGCTCGGAAACAGCGCATTATGTTAGACAATCAAGGGCCCAATTGCAATATCTTTTTCCTTTTTACGGCTTGAAAAGGCCCGGGGATTTTGGTAGTGTGGACACCATTTTACAGGAGGATTGTCCTCCTGCGGTTAAAAGGAGACCACCGCACCGATGTTCAACTTATTTAACGTGATATGGGGGATGTTTTCGAACGATCTCGCCATCGACCTTGGAACCGCCAATACCCTTGTTTATCTGAAGGGGAAGGGTATCGTCGTCAGCGAACCGTCGGTGGTGGCCGTGCAGAAAGACAGCATGGGGCAGAAGAAGGTTCTCGCCGTCGGCAAGGAAGCCAAGAAGATGCTCGGCCGTACGCCGGGGAGCATCGTCGCCATCCGTCCGATGAAAGACGGCGTCATCGCCGACTTCGACATTACTGAGGAAATGCTCCGTTACTTCATTCAGAAAGTGCACAATCGCAAGACCCTGGTTCGTCCCCGTATCGTCATCTGCGTTCCCTCGGGGATCACCCAGGTGGAAAAGCGTGCGGTCAAGGAATCGGCCGAGTCGGCCGGGGCCCGCGAAGTCTACCTGATCGAGGAACCGATGGCGGCCGCCATCGGCGCCGGCCTGCCGATTACCGAAGCCTCGGGCAACATGATCGTCGATATCGGCGGCGGCACCACCGAGGTGGCAGTCATCTCCCTGGCCGGCATCGTCTATGCCAAGAGTGTGCGGGTTGGCGGCGACAAGATGGACGAGGCCATCGTCCAGTACCTCAAGCGCAAGTACAACCTGCTGATCGGCGAGCGGACCGCCGAGACCATCAAGATCAAGATCGGGACGGCCTTCCCGACCGAGGACGTGCAGTCCATGGAGGTCAAGGGCCGCGACCTGATCGCCGGCGTGCCGCGCACCCTGGA
>NZ_JBFHGD010000160.1:0-7804 GCF_041583255.1 Trichloromonas sp.
AACTGCTGGCCGAAGAAAAAGTCGCCGTCGAGGGGGATCTTGAAATCCTGTTCGCGGCCCGTGACAACTGGTGGGGGGAGCTTGCGACCGCGCAGATGCGCGATTTCGCCGGAAGCGGGAACCAGGATATTTTCGAGGATGTTTTCGACAAGCCCGACACCGAGTACCTGGGCAAAAAATATCCCCGCGACGAGGTTATTTACGCCCCCTGGGCCGCGCAGCCCTTCGCGGCGGCCGGCCGCCAGCTCAAGCAGTATGCCGGGTTCAGCGGCAAGGTGGTAAGGGGGGGCGCGCCGGTATCCGGGGCCCGGGTACACGTTTTTCGCGAAGCGGCCGCCGATTTTCACGGCGAGGGGTTCACCTTTTCGGCCCCGACCGACCGGGATGGCCGCTTCTCCCTGCACCTGGCTCCGGGGCGTTATTACCTGGTCAGCAAGAAGACGGCGGGCGGCTTCCCCGATGCCAGCCCGGCTGAAGGCGATCTTTTCGGCTATTACGGCGGCAACCCGGTGACCGCTGCGGCGGGTGTCGAAACCGCGATCAATCTGCAGCTGCTCGAGGTTTCGACGGTTCGGTCCGAGCCGTCCGCTGAGCCAGGGATGACGGTGCTGGAGGGGCGGGTGAGCGGTACCGATGGGCCGCTGGCCGGGGTGAATATCTACCTCTATCCCGATGCCGCCAGCGGTTTTCGCGGACCCGATCTGTTTGGCCCGCAGGGCGCGGTTCCCGGCGGTACCGATGAACAGGGATATTTCGCCGTCGATGTCCCGCCGGGGAGTTACTACCTGGTGGCCACCCGGCGGCAGGACGGTCAGCTCGGCCCGCTGCAGGTCGGCGACCTGTTCGGCTTTGCCGCGGCCAACCCCCTGACCCTGGACGAGGGGCAGCGGCTGTCGGTCCGCCTGCGCCTGGTGGAAAAACTCCGTTCGCAGCAGGCCCGCCATTCCGGCGACCAGCTGGCCGGCATCCGCGGTACGGTCATCGATGCGGCGGGAGTTGTGCCGGCGGGGGTCTACGCCTTTGCCTTCAGCGAACCGTACCCGGTCGGGACGATCCCGCCGTTCCGTTCGATGCCGGTCTCTGCCGACGGGGAGTTCCTGCTGCCCCTGGCCGGACCGGGAACCTATTACATCGGCGCGCGCAGCGGCTACGGCGGCCCGCCGCTGCCCGGTGAATGGCACAGCTTTCACGGCGACGCCCAGCTGCAGCGGGTCGAGGTCGGTGAGGATGGCTCGACCGGCCCGGTAAAGATTGTCGTGAGGCGGATGGAGTGAAGTATTTGATTTCTAGGAAATTGATCGCGGGGCTGACCCTTCTGCTCGCACTGGCGTTCGCGATTTCGGGCCACGCCGGGAGCGGGGAACCGGTCCGCATCGTCTCCCTGTCCCCCGGGTTGACCGAGATTCTTTACGCCATCGGCGCCCAGGGGCGCCTGGCGGGGGTTTCCCGGCAGTGCGATTACCCGCTGGCCGCCCGGCTCAAGCCCAGGTGCGGTGATTTCAATCATCCGGATATGGCCCGCATCGCCAAAGCCGGCGCCGGCCTGGTGCTGCTGAGCGAGCAGGTTCGCGATGCCGACCTTGAGCTGCTCGCCGAAGCCGGCCTGCAAGCCAGGGTCTTCCCGGCCAGCAGCGGCGACGACATCATCCGGTCGATTCTCGCCATCGGCGAGTTGACCGACAAGGTTGAGCGGGCCAGGGAGCTGGCCGCCGAACTGCAGGCCGAGATGGATCGGATCGGCGCCCGCCTCGGTCACCTGGCGGAAACCCAGCGGCCCCGGGTCTATCTCGAGGTCGACGGCCCCCAGCTTCTCTACAGCGTCGGCCGGGACTCCTTCATGTCCGACCTGATCCGGCGGGCTGGCGGAAGCAACGTCTTTGCCGACCGGCCGCTGCCGTACCTGGCGGTGTCGACGCAGGAGGTGGTGCAGGCCGATCCCCAGATCATCCTGCTGGATCACCCCTTTCAGTACAAGGTCGGGGCCGCCAAGCGGGAGGGCTGGGACGGCATCAGCGCGGTCCGCAGCCGGCGGATTTACGACGCCACCGATTTCGACATGATTCTGATCAACCGCCCGGGGCCGCGACTGCCTCAGGCGCTCAACGAACTGGCCCGGATGTTTCACCCGGAGGTATTTGATGTCCAGAAAACTGATTAGCGACCCGGTCATCGTGCTCGAACGGGTCAGCCGGGTGTTCGACCGGCGCTGCGTGGTCGACGGCATCAGCCTGGCGGTCGGCCGGGGGAGCGGTTTCGGTCTGCTCGGCGCGAACGGGGCCGGCAAATCGACCACCCTGAAGATGATCTACGGCAGCCTGCGGCCGAGTGCCGGGCGGATTCTGGTCAACGGGATGGACGTGGTCCGCCAGCCCCGCCAGGTCAAGCGGCAGCTCGGCATCGTTCCGCAGGACGACCTGCTTGACGGTGACCTGGGGGTTTACGACAACCTGTTGTTTCATGCCCGTTACGCCGGCATTTCCGGGCGCAATGCCCATCACCGGGCACAGCAGCTGCTCGAAAGCATGGAGCTGGATCCTTACGCCGATCAGCTGATCGGCCAGCTCTCCAGTGGTCTGCGCCGGCGACTGGTCCTGGCCCGGGCCCTGCTGGGGGCGCCCTCGATCCTGGTGCTCGACGAGCCGACCCGCGGCCTTGACCGGGACAGTCGCCAGCTTTACCTGGAAAAGCTGCGGCAGCTCAAAAAGGAGGGGCTGACCCTGCTGGTCGCCACTCACCTGGCCGAAGAGCTCGAGGCGGTCTGCGACCGGGCGGCGATCATGGACCAGGGACGCCTGGTTGAAAGCGGCTCCTTTGCCGAAATCTGCAAGCTCGCGGTTCGGCATAACATCCCCATGGGCGAAGGCCGGGCCGCCCCATGCTGACAGCCCGGCTGCTCGATCGCCTCTCCGTCGGCGGGCCGCTCTGGGTCTGGCTGCGCAACGCCCGGGTCTGGTCGCGCAACTGGAAGACCAGCCTGGTCGGAACCATCGGTGAGCCGCTCTTTTATTTTCTCGGCCTCGGCTACGGTTTGAGCACCATCGTTCCCCCCATCGGCGGCCTGTCCTACCTGAATTACGTCGTTCCCGGCCTGATGTTGTCCGCCGTCATGCACAGCACCACCATCGAGGCGACCTACAGCACCTTTTCCAAGCTGGAGCACCAGCAGATACACGCCAGTATGACCCTGGCCCCGCTGACCTTTGAAGAGATCGTTCTGGGCGAGATGCTCTGGGCGGTGACCAAGGGGCTCGCCAGCGGCATCACGGTGCTGCTGCTGGCCTTTCTGACCGGGGTGGTACCGCCCTGGCCGGGGATTCTGCTGGTCGGCCTGCTCCTTTTGGGCGGGCTCATCTTCGCCAGCCTCGGCATGATCGTCACTTCTCTGGCGAAATCCTACGATTCCTTCAATTACTATTTCACCCTGGTGATCTCGCCGATGTTCTTTTTCTCGGGGATTTTTTTTCCGCTGGACAGCCTCGGCCCCTGGGCCGGCGTGATATCCTGGCTCTTCCCCTTGACCCACCTGGTGGCCGTGTCCCGTGCCTTGTGTCATGGCACCGCGGGGGGCGCGCTGTTGCCGGAACTGGCCTGGCTGACGCTTTTTGCCGTACTGGCTTTTGCGGCCGCGGTCAAGCTCATGGCCAAGCGCTTTTTTCCCTGATGCCGGAGCTTCGAATGGAAAGTCTCCCCCGTCATTCTCGACCCTTTTCCATCTCCCCGATGGCCTGTCTCTGCCTGCTGTCTGCGCTGCTCCTTTTTTGCGGGACCGCGGCTGCACTCGCGGCGGGCGACCAGTCCATGTTTCGTGGCAATGCTCATCGCACCGGCTATCTTGCCGAGGGTCCGCAGCCGCCACTGGCTCTGAAATGGAAATTCAAGACCCGGCACGGGGTGCGGGAAATCGAATCCTTTCCGGCTGTGGATGACGGCCTGTCGCCGGCCAGCGTTAACGGCGGGGTGGTTTACGTCGGTGGACATGACGGATATGTGTATGCTCTTGATGTCGAAAAGGGGACTCTGCTCTGGGAATTTGCCACCGGTGGCCGGGTGGTGTCGACGCCGACTTTTCATGACGGCGTGGTCTACGCCGGTTCGACCGATAATTACCTCTATGCGCTTAACGCCGGCGACGGCACGCGTTTGTGGCGCTACAAATCGGGGGTACGCCAATTCCGGACCATCAGCTACCGGGGCATCCGGTCGTCGCCGCTTATTGCCGACGGGGTGGTCTATGTCGGCGGCTGCGACGGCCGCATCCGTGCTCTCGACGCCAAGAGCGGCCGGCTGCGCTGGCTGGTCGATACCGGCACCGAGGGGAGTTACGCCTCACCGACCAGCGACGGTGGCGATCTTTACGTCGGCAGCGACGGCCTGAAAGACAGCCACCTCTTTGCGCTCAAGGCCGACACCGGCGAGGTGCGCTGGAAGTTCCCGGTGCCCCGGCAGATTTACGCTACGCCGGCGCTGGCCGACGGCATCCTCTATGTACATGTGCGCGACGACCATGTCTATGCGCTGAGAGCCTCCGACGGTTCGCTGGTCTGGAAAACCCCGGCAGCCGCACCTCAAGGGGAGGCCCAGGTCTTTACCGATCTCAGCAAATCATCGCCGGCTGTTGCGCCGCAGATGGTTTACGTCGGCATCGGCAATGACCTGGTGGCGCTCGAGCGGACCAGCGGCAAGGTGAAATGGCGGGCCGCTACCGGGCGCAAGGTCGATTCGTCGCCGCTGGTGGTGGGAGATACGGTGTATGTCGGGTCCGATGACCGGAGCGTCTATGGTTTTGCTGCCGGGTCCGGGAAGAACGTCTGGAGTTTTGCGACCGGCGGCAAGGTGTCTATTTCTCCCTCCGTGGGAGAAGACTTGCTGCTGATCGGATCGAATGACGGCTTTTTGTATGCATTTGGAACGGTGTCAACCCCCTGAGGAGGATCTTCATGCAACTGAAACGGATGGGGCTGGTGATTCTGCTGCTAACCATTTCTCAGGTGGTGTCTGCCGGTTCGGGATCGATTGGCAAGGTGGCGGGAAAGGTGGCTTGGGACGATATTTCCCGTTACCGCGGGGTGGCCGCTCTCTGGCAGCGCTGCGACTCGGCTGCCGGCGTCTTGGTCGAGACGATTGGTGATCCGGCGTTTGCTGTCGAAATTGGTGCGGACGGAAGTTTCGTCATCGAAGCGCCGGCCGGGGAGTATTGTCTCGGCGTGGTGGTCAAGCGAACGTCCGGTCCGGCGCTGGGGCCGCCGGCAGAAGACGATCTCGTCTTCATGACTCCCGGGCAAAATGGCGAGCTGTTCAAGGTTGAAATTGAATCGGGAAAAACTCTCGATGTGGGCATCCGGACTGACGCCTGGTCCTTTTCTGCGCCATGATCCAGGGCGCTGGACGATTGTCCGATGGCACCGTTATAGTCGCGCCTGCTATTGGAAGAGGGTGTGCTCCAGCAGAATCTTCAGGCCGATGCCGCACAGCACCAGCCCGCCAAGAACTTCCACCCGCTTGCCCCAGAGGCTGCCGATGCGGCCGCCGAGCAGCATGCCGATCACGGTCAGCACGCCGCAGACCAGGCCGATCATCACGGCCGGCAGCCAGACGCTGACCCCGAGCATCCCCAGCGACAAGCCGACCGCCAAAGCGTCGATGCTGGTGGCGATCGCCAGCATGACCATGGTCAGGCCGCGGGTCGGGTCGCACGGGCCGGTCTCTTCATCCGCTTCGGCAAAGGCCTCGCGGATCATCTTGACGCCGACGAAAGCCAGCAGGCCGAAGGCGATCCAGTGATCGTAGGCAGAGATATGGCGCTGCACGGTGATTCCCGCCAGCCAGCCGAGCACCGGCATCATGGCCTGGAACAGCCCGAAGTGAAATCCGAAGCGAAACAGGTGTCGGCCGGTAATCCGTTCGAGGGTGACGCCGGCGGCCAGGGCCACGGCAAAAGCATCCATGGCCAGGGCCACGGCGATGCCGAGTATGGTCAGCAAGTCCATCTTCAGATCCCTTCAGCTTTTTTCATCGTCGGAATTGTCGTCTCCAGGCGCCGGCTTGTCAACGGCTAATCGGCACTCTTTTAATTGGAATGACAGCCGTTGATTCCCAACGGCCGCAGGCTGGTCAAAACCGCTTGCTTTATCTTGTGCGATCTGCTAAGAATCTCCATTCAAACAAGGCTATAACGCAAGGAGATATTAAATGGGTTTGATGGAAGGAAAGCGCGGCATCATCTTCGGTGTGGCGAATGATATGAGCATTGCCTGGGGGATTGCCCAGCAACTTAAAGCTGCCGGGGCCACCCTGGCATTCACCTACCTGAACGAATCCCTCGAGAAACGGGTGCGCCCGCTCGCGGAGAGCCTTGATGCCGAACTGATCCTTCCCTGCGATGTCTGCAAGGACGATGACATCGCAGCGGTTTTTGAAACCGTCGGCAAGGAGTGGGGCTCCATCGATTTCGTCGTGCATGCGGTCGCCTTCGCCAATCGTGAAGACCTCAAGCATGGCTTCAGCCAGACCAGTCGCGCCGGCTTTCAGCTGGCCCTCGATATCAGTGCCTACTCTCTGGTCGCCATCACCCGCTACGCGGTTCCCCTGATGACCAGTGGCGGCAGCATCGTCACCATGACCTACCTTGGCGCCGTGCGGACCATTCCCAACTACAACGTCATGGGGGTGGCCAAGGCCGCACTCGAGGCCTCGGTGCGTTACCTGGCGGTCGAACTGGGCGAAAAAGGGATCCGGGTCAACGCCGTTTCGGCCGGCCCGATCAAGACCCTGGCGGCCTCCGGCATCGCCAACTTCCGCGAAAAACTCAAGCTGATGGACGACCGCGCACCGCTCAAGCGCTGCGTTGATCAGGAAGAAGTCGGCAAGGCCAGCATGTACCTGCTGTCCGACCTGGCCAGCGGCGTAACGGGAGAAATTCACTACGTCGACGCCGGTTTCAGCATTACCGGTGCATAACCTGTCTTGCGAAAAAAATCCCATCAAGGGGCCCCTGTGGCCCCTTTTTTCGTTTTCTTGCCCGGCTAGCCGGATGCTGCGAGGCCAGCGTGATACAGGGTAATCTTTCGGGTCTCAAGGCGAGCCAAATTCAGGCCCTCGAACGGATCTACCGGCGGCGGATTCCGGTCGACCAGGTGATCACCCCGGAGCTGGCCCGTTATCTCACCGAGCGGTCTTTCGACATGAAGCGCCAGGTTGGCGTCATCATCGACCGCCAGGGATCCATCAAGCACGTCATCGTCGGTGACGACCGCGAGATCGTCATTCCCGATCTCTCCGATGTCGGTCTCGGCCGCAGCGGCCTGCGCGGGCTGCGCTGCATCCACACCCATCTCAAGGGGGAACCTCTTTCCCAGGATGACCTGACCGACCTGGCCCTGCTGCGGCTCGACCTGATGGTGGCCATCGCGGTCGGCGAGGGGGGGCTGCCGGGACGGGTCCACTACGCGCATGTGCTGCCGCCCGGTTCGGGGGGACAGAGCGTCGAGACCCTCTCCGCGCCGTCGGTGCATGATCTTGACTTCAACGCCGAGGCCTTTGTCAACGCCCTTGACGAGGAACTGGAACGGAAGATGGGGGAAACCATCGACCTCTCCGATTCCCGGGAAAAGGCCATTCTCATCTCGGTCAGCCAGGGCGCCCGCCAGGAAACCGAGGATTCTCTCGATGAGCTGGCTGAACTGGCCCGCACCGCAGATTTACTGGTGCTTGACCGGGTGATTCAGCGCCCGCGCCAGCTCAACCCCAAGTACCTGATGGGGGAGGGGAAGGTCAAGGAAGTCATCATCCGCGCCCTGCAACAGGG